>JAGRAW010000411.1 GCA_020434415.1 Bdellovibrionales bacterium | reverse complement strand
CAGTATCGGTGCTCGGATGAATCGCCTCGACCAAACGAAGCAGATTCTCGACACGCTAAAAATCAGCACAGAAAAATCCCGAGCCTCCATTCAGGAATCGGATCCATTCGAGGCAGCAAGTCGTTTCGCCCAACTCCAAACCGGACTGGAAGCACTGCTCGCTTCCGGCTCCCGAATCAATAGTCTCAGCCTGCTCAATTTCATCTAGGCACCCGACATCCCCCACATGCACGGCCCAAGTGGCTCCTGACCTTTCGGTGTTCGGAGGGAGGGCTTCCCCGCGTCCGGTTTTCCCTTGCTTTTCCCTATTTCAGCATAGGCAAATCTGGTATAGGACAGGTGAGTGACGTAGAAGCGAATCCACGGAGAGGAACATGCTGGTACTGACAAGGAAGCCCGGCCAGAGCGTATACATTGGGGATGAGATCAAGATCACCCTCCACGGTATCCGCGGAAATCAGGTCCGGATTGGTATTGAAGCGCCGCCTTCGGTGAAAATCTATCGCGAGGAAATCTATTTGCAGATCCTCGAGGAAAACAAGTCGGCCGCGGCAGAGCTGCCGCAGGACTTGGAAGGTGTTCAGCGAGCCTGGTCGGAGAGAAAGCAAGCAGCGCTGACGCAGTTCTCCAAGAAACGGGTTTCACGATCCGATGAGGATGAAGAGGAAGCCGAATAGGAATTAGTCATGGCAGACGGAAAGACGATCAAGTTCCAGACAACGAGGTTCGGTGAGCTGGAGGTACGAGGTTCTTCGGTAATTACCGTAATTAACGGAGTAATCGGCTTTCCTCAGTCGACGCGCTACACCCTGCTAGAGTACAACCCGCCATTTTCCTGGTTGCAGAGCGTGGAGCATCCGGAGCTTGCGTTTGTCGTGGTCAACGGAGCCGAGTTTGGGGATGGGTATCGTTTTCCCGTACCGTTCGGCGATCGCGATATGGAACTGGGAGAGAACGACGACCTGGCGATCGTGAACCTTGTGTCAGTTCGACCGGATCCGACGCAAACGACGGTGAATCTCAAGGCACCGTTGTTGGTGAATCTTCGAAATATGAAGGGAAAGCAGATCGTGCTGGACGACCCGAAATTCCCAATCCGTATGCCCCTGTGGGCGGATGACGAGAAGAAGTAGAAGTCGCCGCAGTTCGCCGGCAAGGCCTCCTACATGAAGACGTTCCCCATCTCCTGAAACATTTCGCTGGTCGATTCCTTCAGCTGATCGATATCTCCTTCCTTTAGATCGAAGAGCTTGGAAAGCTTTGCCAACGAGTCCGTCATTTCCGGGTAGCCTTCCGTGTGACCGAAGCCGAGTTCGTGCGCGATGGCATCTGCAAGTTGCACCACCGCAGTTTTTTCCTGCAGCTCGTCGCCAATAGATTCCACGATCGGATCATGGTGATGAAGGATTACCTGGCACGTCTCTAGTGAAAAATTCCACTTTTTTGCGACCAGGGCGCCAATCAACGGATGCGCGAATCCGAACTCTTCTTGCTCCGCTTCATTGAACGGAACACCGGATTCGGTCACCTTCACCACGTTCGCGTATTCGGTCGGAATCTGACGCATCAAGACCAGCTTGCCGAGGTCATGGAGCAGGCCGAGTAGAAAAACCTCTTCGACGTATGGCTTCTTGAGCAAGGTTGCAACTCTGCGGCAGGCAATTGCGGTGCACGCCGAGTTTTCCCAAATCATCTTCTCGATTGGTCCGAACTTACGGTTCAGTTGGCGAAGCGTCGCCGCGACGATGATACCTTTGAGCGTCTTGAACCCGATGGTCATGATCGCTTGATTGATGGTGGTAATCTCGCGCTGCCGGGAGAACATCGCGGAGTTGGCAATCTTCAACACTCGTGCGGCGAGCGCAGTGTCTCCGCCAAGTAGCTCGGTGAGTTGACCCGCTGTGGTGTCCGGGTCTTCGATCAGGCTCAAAGCTTGTGCGGCGACGTGCGGAAGCGGCGGAAGATCGCCGACCCATGCGACGATTTCTTTCCAGTCCTTCTCCGGAGAAACGTGGTTCTTAAACTCCTCTGGAATCGCAGATGATTCAGACATGCGACCGACCCCCCTCGAATGAGCGCAGCACAGAAAATGCAACCATGACAACCAGCATCGACCTACGGACCGATTGGCGTAGACCCGCCAACCTCCCCAGTCTGCCGTTCTAGATGAACGGAAACTTCATACTGGTAAACGGAAAGTCGGCAATGAATCTTTACTTTTTGATGCAATGTAACCCGGCATTGATTGCTCTCATTGGCGGTCAATTACACTGACCACCTGGGGCTCAAGCGCGGATTGCCGTGAGTATCCCTCTGGAGCCCCTCCGGAGTAAAGTGAAATGTCGGATTTTATTAACGATATCGATGAGATAAAGAATGGGGGGAAATGCTTCTCAAGCGTTTTTTCAGCATTTCCGATACTTTTCTTATGGGCGGGTCCCCCGGTAAAAGCGAGTAACCGGGTGCGGGTCCGGATATGGGATCATTAGGGTAGGCGAGATGGAAGAATACAAGACCAGTGTCGAGAATGGGAAAGGAGTGATTGTCGTCGAGGGCGATCTCGACAACGAGCAAGCCGGTGAAGCTCTGCGAAGCGCATTCAATACGCTTTTTAACCGTGGGCAGCGCACCATCGTTCTTGACCTCAGTGGCGTCGAGATCATCAACTCCTACGGCATCGGGAAGATCTTGATGTGCTACAAACGGCTCAAAGCGGAGGACGGCGAGCTGATGGTCAAGCCGTTGACCGGCTTCGTGAAAGAGACTTTCGAGCTGTTGATGCTCGACGATCTTTTTCCGGTATATACCGGAGGCGCAGAAGCGTCCGCGGCGTAGCACGTGTTTTTAGTGCGGCGGGGCTCACCCGCCGCCGGCTTTGATCTAGGTTTCACAGAAGGTGGAGCATGCCGCTCAAGTTCCGTTTGCGAGGTCTCGCAGAAACGTTCGTCGAGGAGATCCGTTGCCCCTGCTGTGGGCATGACGGCGGCGATGAAGGTGACCAGGGCTTTCTGACCGAATTCACCAGGGTGACCTATGATGGCATCATCGTCGTCATCCAGTGCGAACCCTGCGGCCACGTCTTCGTACCGAACGGCCAGAAGCTCGGGGTTATCAATTCGACCAAGCTACGCTCGGCAGTCGAAAAAGACAGCTGGAATACCGGCCAGCCAATATTTCTCGGCATGGAGCAAGTTCGGCTGGAAGTTGAGCGATTGAACGCAGAGCGCGGCTCGAAAATCCACTAAAAGTCCTCCCCACAACAGCTGTCTTCCCGATCTCTTCGACTCAGAGCACCGATCTCTTCGACTCAGAGCACTTGAGCAATCGCCTTGACCGCCCCCTCGGAAACCGGCGGACGCAAAACCCAAAACGTCAGTTTGAGCGGTATTTCGACCATCGGAGCGGTCAACGGAGGGCATCGACGGGTCGAAAAAGCTCGCCTTCTCGAATGCAGGACGCACGACTCCCTTGGAGTGTCGATTCTAAGGTATCTTTAAGCTATCCGAAAGGCTACGGTCGGACAGGCAGCGACGGCGGATAGGTCCCGCTGGGAAAGACAACATCAAGCTGCCCTGCTCGGTAGGCTCGAGATGCCGCCAGATAGGCTGCAACGACAGCGAAATACCACTTTAGAACTCGCTGCTTTGTCTCGAGGCACGAGCACAAGACTATCGGCCGCATGGTGCCTCGCTTGGTGTTCCGTGGCAGGGAGCCGGGAACTACTTTTCGCAAAGC
>JAGRAW010000410.1 GCA_020434415.1 Bdellovibrionales bacterium | reverse complement strand
TGTTGCTGCTCCATGGTACTGCTCCGTAGCATTCCCGTCTATTCCCCATCGTCCCCGATGCATGCCATCGGGTCCGAATCTTCCAGCAGTTGTCCCCACGACGGAAACAACCACGACTTCAATCCCGGGCCCCCGACTTATCTACGAACAACGCTACCGCACAAACTTGGGTGGTGAAACATAAAGACGAACGTCGCCAATCTTGACGGTGCTCATGTCGCCATCTTCCTTCACCCGCCGACTCACATAGATCCGATATTCACCCGGAGGAATATCGGCGAACTTCACTCGCCCATGCTTGTCGCTGAGCAAGGTGCGGACGCGCTTATTATCTGTCGCACGCCGCAGGATCACCAGATACTTTTCGACCAGGTCGCCAAGGCTGGAAAGGTAGACGATGATGTCTGCAGTCTGCCCCCGCCCCAACTCGAGCTTCCGAACGTCGTACGAGTCGGCGTCCGTTACCTCGATTACGCCGCCGGTGATGGCCCCCTCCCCGTTCGGTTGAGTGAAGCCCCCAATTGCTTGAGTGAAACCGGGCTGCGGAAAGGTAAGCAAAAGCAGGCCGAGGCCAAGAAGGTAGCGGGTTCGGGCCATTGATGGGGCTCCTCTCCTGTCGGAAATTAATACCGGTAGTGCCAGCATACCAGGGCCTGTCGCAGGAGGAAGTCGAAAACCGCGCTGGGGGGCAGAGACGGTGGGACTAAAAAGAAAAAACCCCCCTAGTCTGGCTGTTGGACTAGGGGGGCCGCGTGGCTCAACCACAAAAAGCTAGGTGGCAAAGCCACTTGAGTCAACGGTGGCAAGACTGCTGCACACCAGTCGGTAAACAGCAGCAAGAACAACTTAAAGGGATGCAATGAAACTTCAGATTCCTGGCGGCCGCTCTCTCGATACGGCCTCCCTACGTCTCTCCCGGCGATACATCTACCGAAAAAACGTAGCGGTCGGCTGTACCAGAAATCCGAGGCAGAGTTCCATGCAGCGTCAAAACTATGACGGGGCGACCGAACCGACTATTCAGTGTCCACGGAAAAAATGTTTCACGGATTTTGATTCAGGCCTTTCAATGATTCCCGAGAAAGCTTTGGGGAATCAGTCCCGGATCGGAGTCCGAAACTGGCTCAGGTCATCATCCCCACAGCGCCCCAGCAGACGTGGCGTGCGAAGCGCCAAAAAGGCAGTTGCCAATCCGAAAATAACTCCGGCGTAGCCGTCAATCGCGTAGTGCCATTGCAGGACGACTGAGCCAACAAGGGTGACCACCAAAAATGCAGTGCCGAGTAGGCCCAGAAGACCTGAAACGGCAAACAAAAATACCGACATCATCGTCACGGCAGCGACATGCAGGCTTGGCATTGCCGCAACCCCATAAAATGCACCCGGATACCCTTTGCCGGCTAGAAACACCTGCCGATCTTTCCAAAGCCGTTGCTGGAAGTATTTCGCGGTCGGTATTTTTGCCTCCTGATATGCGGTCAAATACTTTTCGGGCAAATCCGTTTGTAGGGGAAAACGAAAGAGGTGCGCACGCTCTGCCGTGTCCATTCCCACGGAATACTGGGCGAGCATCGCATAGCATGGCCCGTCAGCCGGGTAGGCGAAATAGCTGAGCCCGCCCACCAACCAGAACAGCGAATAGGCGGTGAAAAAAGCGTCACTTAGCTTTCTCGAGCGCGGTTCAAGCATGAACAACACTGCCACTAGTAGCATGAAGTCGAAGTACTTCATGTACAGCCAATCGAGCATGACCTGGGCTGCGGGATAGCCGCTAAGAAATTCCAGCAGCGCAATGTTGGGCTGCACGCCGAAGTGCAACCACCGGTCCAAATCCCAGAAGAACTGGTCGTAGTTGGCGGTATGGAACCACAAAATCAAGTGCTTAAGGTGCAAGAAAAGGTATATCGAGCCGAGCACCACCACGGCGCGTTTCATCGAGAGGAAGAGAAATGAGGTGGAGCAGAAAGGGTTCGCCGCGGCGCGCCAGACCTCGCGATCCAAGCGCGTTACGCCGGTTCGGGAGAAGCGCCACCACAGCGCCTTGCTTATCACCAGCGGCACCGCAAGCAAGTATACACCACCAACGAGCTGCGCACCCTTGAACGCGAACGCTTTCAACAAGGGAATCGACAGCGGCAGATGCGTGTTCCAGATCAGACCAAGATACAGCGGAAGAAACACCAGGAGCACAAGCTCACTGTTTCGAGGCGACCAATCTATTTCTCGCGTCGCTCGCGCTGATGCTTGCGGCAGGCTCATCGGTCCTAGGGTGCTGCTTCATTTACTCGCTGACGAAATGCAGGACACCTCTCGCCGCCGAGTACCGCGAAACACAAAGTCATTTTGCTCGTGGGGCGCAAGACTGACTTCAACGTCGTTCACGGAACTAACGAACTACCCCACCAGTAGGCACGGTAGCGGGAGACCGCGGGCGAACACCGCGCTTGTCCTGATTCCACGTTAGGATGCAGCTAGGCCCCCTGACCGACCGACGAAAAAGCTGCCAAAGGGGCATTTCCCACGGATGACGCCTCTACGGCCCCACTAATACCTCACTAGGCACATCGGGATTTCAGGTAGCTGATGCCGTTTCGTCTGCGGGTGCTCCCGGAGCTTTATCGCCGCCCTCGGTAACGATGCCAACCGTGCCCGCGCGGGGGACTGTAGCAGCGCCCGTAATTGGACCTTGGCTGGTTGTAATGGGATTGCTGGTAGTGGTGGTAGTAGCCCCTCGGGGGTCCGTATCGGCGATTCCCGTCGCGGATCGCATGGCGAAGCTCACGCCGCTCCTCCCGAAGCCTCTCTTCCGCGCGCCGGACATCCCGCCACTCATCTCGTATTTCGCTGCGATCGGCCGATGAAGACCACCAGCGACTCCTTGCGTCAGCAGCAGCCGTACTCGGAAGGGTGATGCCAAACACGAACAGAGCAGCGGCAAAGGTGAATCGAGTCTTGAATGTCATTACGCTCCTCTTGGTATCGCGATCCGTTCATTCGATCGAAAGTTGCTCTCTTTTCTCCATCTTAGTGAGCCGCGAATGACGATTGGTGTACAAATTCAGCGACCTCAGGTCTTGCTCTGAAAATAAAGTAGGGTTAGCGTGGGCCGTCAAAACCGCGACCTTCGGTCAACTACATCGACCTTCGGTCACCACACAGAGTAACGCTTGGAACCACGACGTATGGCTCAGACGCCACTGGAAACGCATCTCGACATTTCGGCGCCCACGGAAGATCAGCAGTCGGCAAAGCTGTCTCATATTCTGTTGCAGATCTTCGATCCGAATCGTCCGCCGACTGCCATAGGGACCGTTGCCGATGAGCTCGAACACCACGGCATGGCGATCATCCTGATCCTGTTTTCCCTTCCGTCTGCCCTGCCTGTTCCTGCGCCGGGATACTCGACCATACTTTCGGTGCCGCTACTGATTATCGGAGTAAGCTTGATCCTCGGAAAGGAAAGCATCTGGCTCCCCGAACGAGTTCGAACCAAAACATTCGATCCTGCCGATTTTCAGAAACTCAAGTTTCTGATGCTTCGCATGGTCGCGCGCATCGAGCGAATCTGCCGTCCCCGGCTGCGTTGGCTGATTACCTCCAAGTCATTCAGCCGAGTGCTAGGCGTTATCGTCTGCTTGCTCGCCTTTTTCATGGCTCTACCGATTCCTGGCACCAACACCCTTCCGGCCGGCGGAATCTTTTTGATTGGGTTCGGTCTCCTGGAAAGTGACGGCCTA
>JAGRAW010000040.1 GCA_020434415.1 Bdellovibrionales bacterium | reverse complement strand
TTTGCACGGGTCGTGCCCGTGTAGCTTACAACATTCGACAAGCGTATATGCAATCGCGGCATACTTTGCACCGACTTCGCTCCAGCAAACAGCCAGTTCTTCCTGCTCAGTGCCGCCGGTCGTATCGCACGCTCTACGTGATTGTTAGAGGGCGGAATATGGCTGTAACCAGCGAACTGCGGGTTAAATCCAAGTTGTGGCGTGTGCTAGTAGAGTGATAAATTGAGCAATGGCAAAACGAAAAGCTACTCTCCAGGTTTTTACTTCCCCCGAAGAGGCTGAAGAAGCCTTGTATCGTGAGCTCTCCGAGCTCACGTCGCAAGAGCGTTTGAAGAACTTCTCAGAATTATTGCAAAGAATACATGGCGAATCAATTTCCACTCCCCGCCGATTGGGTGGAGTTGCTGAAGTTATTGACTTCCCGAAAGATTGAGTTCGTCATCTCGGGTGGAGTTGCCTTTTCGGTGCATGCCCGTGCGCAGTATACGGCAGATATCGATATTGTTGTGTACCCTGAGCTAAGCAATATCGAAAAGTTTATAGCAGCATTCGATGAGTTTGGTTTTTCGCTTAAGTCTCAGGACCCGGAACAGTTTTTGGGTGAGAATCGACTACTGCGCGTCGGTGTGGAACCATGCATGATCGATGTGATGGACTTTTTCAAAGGCGTCGCTATCGAGGAAGTTTTACGCGATAGGGTCATGCTTTCCCTCGAAGAATTGACTCTGCCGTTCGTCTCCTGTGAACACCTCATTCTGAATAAGCTCGCTGTCGGGCGGCCTCGCGATATTGCGGATGTTCAGGAGTTGAGAAGAATTTCGCAAAAGCCGTAGTCTGAACTTCTCACGATGTCGCCGAAGAGCTTCATCCCCGTCTTTGCCGCCTTGAATGCGTATCGGGTCGGTGACGATCATCGTAGTGGTATCACTGGTCCGCATCGTTTTGGGTAAGCGAGAGGCAGCCGATACAAATTGGGTCGTCGTGGTAGCTTTCCCGGCTAAAGATGCAGACGTGAAGAATCCGTGACAGTAGCGCCCATTGCTGGACGACAATGCCGGCGGCAAAGGGTTTGCAAATCGCAGCTTGAGCGCGAGCTCCGTCAAACCGGTGATTCTCGGCCGGCATTACGAAGTCGGACGCAACATAAGATCACGCGCACTTCACGGCCCACCGGCGGAGATGCTTTGGTGTCCTCGCTCATACGGGGTTCTGCCTTGCGCGGAACTCAGCGTGCGCTACGTGCTAAAGCGCGGCAGCACTCCGCCGGGTTGTCCGTAGTGTGGGACCGCGTCCTGAATGCCTGGCGATTGAGGCGAGACAAAGCTTGCTTGGGAGGCTGAGTAATACAGGCAGCCTATTTCCGAAGGGGGGCTCGTTCTGATGAATTCTTCTGCCAGTTCAAGAGAGTGCAACCATTTTGTTTTGAGCTGAATCAAGTCGACAGGCTCGGTGAGCATCAGTCGATCAAAATCGGCGCGCTGGTATTTGCCTCGGCGCTTAAGTAGCTCCAGCAGCGAGAGTGGGGTGAACCCAGGATCTTTGCCGACGGCCGCCCAGCACAGGGGACCCAGGGGGAGGATCTCCGCTTCGATATACATGATATCGATGAAATCCCGAGCCTCATCACGTCCGGCAAGCGCTAATACTTTGTTCACTGAAAGGTCGATTGGATGAAGCTGGAAGCCGACTTTGAAATTCGGTTAGCGGCATAATCGCGAAGCAACCTCCCAGGCTTCGCGGGTTCCATGTTTCATGAGTTGTTCCGCCACCAACGGGACATCCTTAAGCGTCAATCGCTGATCTGGAGCATAGGACAAGAAGCAGAGGGCGTAAAAGCGCCTAAACGCGCAATTGGCCTCCCGAACCTTAACCATCTCCCGAGCCGTGCTGCCGTCGAGTTTACGCCGACTCCGCCGACCCCCTCTCCGGCCGATCGCTGAAAGATATTGGGAAACTGCTTTGTGCATAGTTAGTAGTATAAGCCGCTTACGTTAAAAAGTGAATATGTTTAAGGAGTTATGTCGAGGCGTTGGGTGTGGCAGGAGCGCATGAGGTCTCCGGACATCTCCCTTTGCCGAATTGGCTGCGAACCTAAGAGCCGCGCGCGAAGGCATTCTGCATTCTTCTCTGCAATCGTCTCCAGCTAACACTTTCGGCTTTCCGGCCGATTATGGGCCCACTGAGGCAGGGGTCGCATCGTGCGGCTCGAGCCTCGGTTCGCTCCTTGAAAAGTCGGATAGCAGAAGAAGCTTTCTCTTCGGCCAGGGGTCTTCGAGCCCCGGCTGGAGAGTCGGATAACTGAAGGTTTCCTTTTTTTCACGGAGCTAGGTCATGACTAGTACTCGTCGCGCGTTTGTTCTTGTTTCGGCTTTACTGCTCGGTCTGAGCATTAGTGTCCCACAAGCCTCGGCTCAAGATGAATTTCAAGGTTCACTTCAGTCCCGACGCACCATCGTGTCGCGGGGCGGTAAGCTGCCCGTCAACTACCGTGTCGCAGTGTGGCGCTACGGAAACAAGTTGATCGGAATCTACAAAGGCATTCCCCAAGATGGCGCCCAGGAAGGGACTACGGTTCTCTTTCATGACCCCACCTTTTGGATCGTCCTTGCTGAGAATCCCCTGGAAGGACTGCCGCCGTTCATTCAGAAAGTTGTGAGCTCCTTCGAGAGTCGGGACGGCCTGGTGCACGCCAAGATTGATCTGCGAATCAGCAGTCAAGAAACGCGAAAGCGCTGTTTGGCGGCACTCAAGTCACAAAACCCTGACGCCTATGCAGAGCTTGTGAAGAGCAGCGGGACGAGCGAACCAACAATTCCACCGTTCCCGGTGCAGCAGATCATGCTCGGCGTACTAGACTCTGCAGACGAAGCTCGGCTTGGTGTCGGCGAATCCTCCTTCATGAACCGGGGGGAGGAAACAATTCGCATCGACCTAAAGTTCACCGAGAGAAGCTGGGCTGATTTTGTGCGTAAGTCAGCAAACGGCGAGGTCTGCTTCCGCCCGGTGTATTTGTACGAAGGTAAGCAGGTAAGTGCCAATGTTGAGAAGACGAAGGTCAGTGTCGATCTGAAGACCAAACTGGAGAGCTTGCTCAATTCAGAGCAGATCGACCCGTCGACACCGCTTTTTCAAAGCACAGCCAACAAAATCGCCAGCGAGCTAGCACTCTACGTTCACACGGAACGCTGGGTCGAGGACCGTAACTCATCGTTCGAGTCGAATCCGCTCAGCGAAGTTGTCGCTTTGGTGCTTGACGCCAGAACGGCCACCCGTGAAACCCTTGCGCAAAAGGCGCAGGAGCGAGCTGCCGTCCGCGAGTATCTGCGGCCGCTACTAGAGGCGTTCTCGGATCTGACGGGAGAGAGCACCACGCTTTCCTTTGGAAGCGCCGAGGACGACTATGATGTTCACTCGGACGGTGTGATCAAGGGAAAGAGCTCGACCAACAGTACCAACTGGAACGTCCAAGCGATGATTCCGGTGTACGGAGCTCTGATTGGCGGTGGTGTGGGAGGCGGCTCTTCGAGCACCCGACAGTTCTCGCAGATGAGCAAGGATGAACGCATCAAGGCCTGCAAGGAAGCGATGCAGGAGATTCATGGCGTTACGATGGTCAAATCCTCGACCGGAAACGTGTATCGACCGCACAAGATTCGGCTCTACGATGTCGATCAAGACATCCAAGAGATCAACGTCAATCAAGTGGCGAAGACCTTTTTCCTCGAGGATGCCGATGGCGTCTATTTCCTCGACTCCGAGTTCTTGGTCACTGAGGTCGAGCCGCTTGTGATGCGAAACGCTATTGCAAAGGAGCGCTCGCTCAAGCTTGAGCGCTTGAGTCTCGACTGAGCCTAGCTCAGAGGTTGAAAGAACCCCGGCAAAGATGCGGTCTAGACCCCGCATCTTTGCCTTTCTTTTTTCTTATCCGATTTCTCCCAGAAATTTTACTGCTCTTTGAAAACTTAGTTCGGTAGAGGCACCAAGTCGTGCAGCGTTTCGTTTGTCGAGAAGACAAAGGACATCGCTGCACCAAACGGATTACCCGAAGGTTTCTTCACAGCGTCACGCTGTGATCCACTGTTTTAAGGAGAAGATTTGATGAAACGCGTCCTCCCAATTCTGCTTGTTCTGGCGATTGTGATTGCCTCACTCCAGGCCGCCGTAGCGCAGCCGCAGAGTGCACTGACTCAATCCGTCGACCGGATTTTCGAACGTTCAGCTCGCTACCTTGTCTTTGTCAACAAGGTGACGAAGCCGTTAAGCAAGGCCGTCGAGGAAGAGCGCGACCTCTACAGTACGCTTTCCGGCTCCTACGACCATTTGGCTGTTTCCGAATTCGTAAAAGAAGCGGCTGAACTTCAGCAAGGCTTCCAAGCGATGGTTCTGCCGCAATCGAAAACGGACAAGCGCCGCATCTACGCTGAACTGAAAGCCAAGGCAGACTACCTCCAAACCGTGCAGCGCGCGATTTACGAGGCAAAGAAGTCCGCTCAATGGTTCAGTGAGAACGTTCCGCAGCCGAAGATGGTTTCCGTCGGCGTCGTCGAGAACCTCTGGCTGGAAGAATTCCCGGCTGCCGGGAAGGCCGTGGCTCGACTCCACTCTTCGATCACCGCTCGTATGCGGGAGATTGAACGTGAAGTGGATATCAAAGCTGAGCCCTCTGCTGACGGTGAAGACTCCGGTCCGTTCTCGCTCTTCAATCTGGAGGAGAGCATCCCGAGGCTTGAGGAGAAGGTCTGGGGGCTTCTTGACCAAGCAGATTCAGCCAAGGCTGATTCGCTGGATACTGCCATCTCCAAACTGGATGATGCCTATCACGAGATGCGTTCGGACTTTCGTTCGGTGAACGAGTACATCAAGACGCTGCAGACGGCCAAAGAGGCGCTTCCTGAATCCGATCGCCTGCTTCGCGAGAAGTATGACTCCTCGATTGCTGATGCAGTCGAGTATCAAAAGGCGCTGATGAAGCATGGAAGTGAGCTTCTTCGTAAGAAGCGGGAACTTGAAGGCAAAAAGCCTCAGGCCGAGCCAACCCCTCAGACGACTACACCGGCTGCCGGTTCCAGTCCTCCCCCAGGAGAGAAAGGAGCGTCAATCGATGCGCGCAAGTCCGGGGAGCTCGCGGCAAGTCAGGCAATTCGTGCTCAAGAAGCTCAATTAGAGGAGCTTCGCTGGCAGGCTACCTACGATCGCTATCAGGCGAATCTTCGCGCGTCGATCGGACAGAATCGAGCGCAATGGCAAGCCGTGAACCAGGCACTCGCGAACACTCGTGCGGGACGAGAAGCGTATCTGGGAAGCTTTGCTACGCAAACGTTCAACCGAGGCCGTTCGGGATTGGAGCAGCAAGTGGAGCAAGGCCGGCAGCGGCTTGCCGCGACACTACAGAACCTTGATCCGGCGATTCAGTCCCGCCTGCAGCAAAGCGGCATCGATAAGTGGCAAGCTCAGGAGCAGGCAGCATGGGCCGAAGCCGTTGCGTACGGAAAGGCACAGGCTGAACAGCGCTCGAGCACGATGGTGGACAAGGCAATGGGAGCGGCTTCTGGGGAGTTTGCAAATCAAGCTTTGACCGGCGCAGACAGCGACGCGGAGGAAGCACCCGAGACTCCCTCGGAGGCTCCGGCAGCGCAGGAGCCGGCGAAAGCGCCCCGACTGATTCCAAAACGGCAGGACTCCGCTCCGCCGGCACCCCGAAATCTGGATGGGGGGAATTTGGATGGGGGACGGCCGGATCTTTTCAGCCGCTCTCGGGAGTTTGACTTCCGGCCAAGCTGGGATGAGCCGGTTCGGGGAGCCCACGTTCAGTTTTACAACGAAACCGGCTCCGGTGAACTGCACATGGGGGTCAGCGGTTCCGCTCGCGAAATCGACCTGCTTCGTCCGTTCTTTCAGAACAACCCGCAAGCAGTTCGAGATCTGATTCGAGAGAATCCCGACATCGCCAAAGAACTCCAAGGCGACACCGCGGGGACTTCGCCAACGGCAGTCCGCGAGCGCGGCTGGTACGACTTTGTCAAGGAGAACTTGTTCGGCTCTGACAAGTAGCGGTCTTCGGAGGAGCAAGCGGGCGGTGTGTGCTTTCGACACCCGCCCCGCTCTTTCTTCTGTGTTTTTTTGTGCAGCTATCCCGATATCCAGCTGCAAATGCAGCTCTGCAGTTTCACGACTTGGTGCCCGCTTTCCACAAGAAAGCACCGCACTGATGTTCTTTGACAATCAGGTTGGGAAGAGAATTGTGAGAGTGCAGCCACTAGGCTCGGCGCAATATTGCCGGCGTCGGCCTCGCGGCTGCACCACCAAGGTATTCCATATAAGGAGGCTAGTTTCCATGGGTACTCGTTTGCAGAAGCTACGTAGTTTTGTTCTGACGCTCCTACTCGCACTTGTGCCGGCCGCTGCAGTCCTCATCGGCTTTGAACTTCGTCGACAGTATATTCTGCTTCGAACCGAGCAGATCACACGCGTCGATGCCATGCTCAGTAGGCAGATGACCCCAGCGCTTAGCGCGTTGGCTGCCACCGGACATGAGCAAGAAAGGCTCGAGGAAGCACTTCGCCGAGCATCTGAGCAAACTGCTCAGCTTGCCGGTATCGAAGAGCGCTATCTGGAGCGGTCTGGGGAGACGCAGCACAAACTGACAACTGCCAACTCCCAAATCGAGGAGTCTGTCGCGGCCCTCTCTGAAGGCATGGGCATACTTCAAACGATTCGCTCCGCGAAAGGAGCGACGAAGGAGCAGATCACTCTGATCGACGATTTGCTCCAACGCTGGGATGCCCGCATTCAAAGCATGCATCAAGCTCTAGCCAAGAATCGAGGTACATAATGAAGGACTTCAGCAAACTGATGTTCGTGATGGCAGCAGTAGGGCTACTTGCTCCGCTTGCAGTTGTTCCGAAGACACACACGCCGCCTGAGGCTTTTGTCGCGCCCCAGGCGGGCCCGAGTCTTGCGCAGGTGATCAAGGAGACGGAAAGGTCCATCGAGCGGCTTCAAGAGGAACTTTTCTCTGACGGCAAAGTAGACGAAGCAAAGTTGCTCGCGGCGCTGCAGGAAAAGTACGTCGAGGCGCTCAATCTGGGCGCATCTTCCGCCTATGAAGTGCCGCAGCTGTCAATCGTGGCGCTTCGCGCGCGTGCGCAGCTACAGCGATGCATTCAGATCGCTGCTCGCGTGGACAGCTTCTTGTCCGTGCATCAGCAGCAACTGGATACCATGAAGCTGGAGCGAATTCGCCGCTTCGGTCGAGGCCAGGAGGAGCAAACAACCGAAGCAAACGAGCAACAAGGAGGCAAGCGATGAAAGCTACAACGCTAGTTGCGGTCGCCTTCGGGTTTGCTGGTGCCGCTGCTGCCGTGTCGTTTGGCAGCGCTCGAGATGCATCAGCAAACCTAGCATTCTATGCGGCAGAAGCGCAGTTTGCAGAAACTCTGCGAACTGCGGACGACTCTGTCGCCTTTGTCCGATCGGTCTTCACCGTAAGGCCGTACGAGGAGTCGCAAATTGTCGCGGCCGCTGAGAAACACGGCATCGAGCTCAGTCAGGCGGAAGCCTTTTTAGCTGAGTTGGAGGTGTCGCGTGTCGCCTCCGATTAACGAAGGTTCTAAATGTCCCAAACACTTACTCAAACCGAAGGATAGAAGCATGATTCGCACTCGTCTGGCCGCACTGGTCCTCGCTGTCGTTGGAATCGCCGGATCGGCCTATTATGGTCGCGGTGAGGTCGTAAACGCCATGAACTCTCTCGCTACGGCGGAGGCAAAGTTCGGTGAAACGCTTGCCGAAGCCGAACAAGCGAATGTTCAGCTGGTGGAGCAAGGCTCGCTCAGTCGGACTCCGTCCGAAGAGATTGTCAAAGTCGCCCCCCAGTTCTTTCGCCCACTTCAGGCGGATGAATTGGTCAGTGCGGTTCAGGCAGCCGCGGAGAGCGGCGAGGCAGTCAAATTGCTGCTCGCTCGCTATGATGCGATCGTCAAGAACCGCAACGCGGAACTGGAGCGTTATACGACGGTCTTCCTCGAACGCAGACGTAATCTGCTGATCGAGGAAGAGCTGCTCGAGAAGCTCGAAGCAGCCTCTCAGTCGATGCAACACACTCAGTCCAAGCAGCGTTCCGATATTACCGCGTTTATCAAACAACGCATTGAAGAGGGTGCCTCGAGCACGCCTCCTCTGTCGGAGACGCAGTCGAGCGATGTCGATACGCTCCATGGGCTCCTGGAGGAGTACGAGGAGAATCATGCGCAACTGATGAAGAAAACTGCTGAATTCGTCGCCTCCCGCAATGCGCTCGCTGAGCTGCAGCTGCGGGTAGACGACATGAGCACGCTGCTCGAAGTTCAGTTGATTCGCCAGCGGCGTGCCGACGCTCGGCTGCAGACGCTCCGCAGTATGCAGCATCTGTTCGTGAACGAAGAGCCGACGTCTGTTGCGGGTCCTTCGACGACCGAAGATACCTCAGCAGTAAAGGAGCTGCAGGCGGTTCATTCGGAGCTGGCAGCGCTTCGCTCTACATCTGTGAAAGAAACGCTTTCACAGATGGACCTGCTATTGGCTCCGGCTCAGCCTGAGGAGCAGACTGCGACAGTCGAGGCTCCTGCTAAGAAATCGAAATAGTGTTGTTGGGACACCTCCAAACACCGGTGAGGCTACTTCGGTAGTCTCACCGGTCGGGCGGAGCACTGTTATTCTCTGCAGCCCAACCATTGTAACAACTCTTTGCACTCTCACATCTCTCCCGACCCACACGAGGGAAGAAGGATAGTACGGCCTTATTCTAGAAGTCTGCGCATGCGGACCTCTAGGTTGGGGGCTGTACTGTTTGTTTTCTAGTGGGTTCTTTTTGAGGAGGAACTATCCATGAACGTCATGTTCACCAGGAAGCGTGTGACCGTTGGTGCGCTGCTTGTATGCTGCGGACTAGCCGTGGTGTTTACCACAATTGGCGCTGCGTCGAGCACGGGCTCTGCGCAGGCAGCCAAGCTCGTCTCCACGGAAGAGGAGCTTCGTCAGGTTCAAGAGCGCGTGAGCCAGCTCAAATCCGAGATCGCTGACGTGGAAGCGGTTGCGCCTGAAGTGGCCGCGGAAGTGAAGACGCTCGAAGAGCGAATCGAGACACTCAAGAACCAGCGCGTCAACGCAGCTTTCGAGCGTGACGCGGTGCTCGCTGAGGTCGTCTACATTAATCGACTCAAAAGCGAACTCCTGTCCGAGATCACGGCAGCGGAGGCGCTGCGTGCGCTTCGTCTTCAGGCTTTGGAATCGATTGAGAAGAGCTCCAAGGAAAATGCCGAGATCGCTGAAGCAATCTTGAGCGAACTGAAGAAGAAGTACGCAGAGGCGGATGCTCTGTATCAGAACAACGTCAGCGAGCTTGCTCGACTGAATGGACTGATTACGGAAGCTAACGTCAAGCTGGACACGATCGATGGTCAGGTGACCGCCGCTCAAACAGCACTCGCGTCCGCCCGCAAGCGGATCACGAATGCTGAGACCAAGCAGCGCGAGCTCGAGACGAAGAAGACCAACCTGAAGCGGGAAATCGAGAAGCTCGAGGCCCGCGAACAACAGCTTAAGACAGAGGTCATGAGCCTCGAATCGCAAGCTGGGGTCAGTCACGAGGATCCAAGAAGCACGATCAAGATCTTGGACGACGTGATTTGGAAGCTCGACCCTCGGGATGTCCTGAAGAAGTTTCCGCGGTAACGCTGGTCCGAATTCCCTGGGGAGAGGCGAAGAGCGTCTTTGCCTCCCCCTTCCTTTTTTACATGGAGAAAAGTGAGATGACTAAGACCGTGGTCTTTTCCCTTGTTGCGTTTGTTGCACTTTGTGCCGGCTTTGCCGCACTTTCCTCGTATCACCAGTCCGCTGCGCAAGCAGGTCAGGTGGAGGCCGAGCGAGTTCAAGCTACGGAACTCAGCGAGGCGTTTGCTCAGAAGACGCAGGAGGGGGCTCGGATCGAAGAGCTTCGACTCAGCCTGCGCACGATGAGTGAACTGCTGTCTCAGCAGCTTGCCGACACCTATGTTGAGCGTGATGACGCTGACCGCAAGGCACAAGAGCTGCAAGCTGCCATCGACACGGCTATTGCACTCGATGAAGCGCGCATGAAGGAAGTTGACGCTCAGGTGAAAGCGTTCACTGACCGCATCCTGGCTTTGACGAAGCGCATTAACGATGCAGTGGAGGGTTCGGCTGAGCAGGAGCGCCTGATCAACGAACTCGCGGCAATGAATGCGGAAGTCGACAAAAAGGTCGGCGAAGCGACAATTGCGCTCGATGAGCTTGCCACTCGTCAGAATAATCTTCGTTTGACGCTCAATTCGTTGAACGAGGAACTTTCTACCGAGAAGAGTCGGGCTGAGAAGCGTGAGCGAAATGCTGCGGCTTTGAAGAACGAGGTCAGCGATCTGACCGCTCGTGTCGCTGTGTTGAAGTTCAACATTCAGTGGTACGAGTCACGGCGCTCAGAGCTACAGCGTATGATCGCCGCCAAGCGCGCCATGGCACGTGTGAGAGCGCAGATCAAAGTATTCGGGCTTGAAGTCCCGCTTCCACACGATCTGATACCCGGCGCCGGCAGCCCCGGTTTGCCGATCATCGGCGTCGGCGAACCACCGATCTCGATCGGTGGTCCCGGCGGCGGCGTTCGAATCGGCGGACACAAGTTGTTCTAAGTTTTCACTGTTCCTTTTCTGAGTGAGGTTTACGACAATGAAGAAAATCTTCAGTGGTATCGTTATTGGTTTTCTTGCACTCTGCGCTGGCAGTGCTCCTGCGACAGCTTCGGCTGACGAGCAGGCGCAGTCTGTCACCGAGCGTCTCCAGGACGCTCCAAGCGCGCGAGCTGCGGAAAGCGCCTCGAAGGTCAACAAGCACCTTCAGGTTATGAAAGCTCATATGGCGAAGTTGAACCAGATCGTTGAGGATGTGTTCGACGAAGCGCTTGAAGGTCGTAATGCGGTTGAGCGTGTGCGAAACCGCCAACCGGCAATCGACGCGAAGATTGGGGAGATTTCCACAACCGCGCAAAAGCTGCGAACGGAGCACAACCGCTTCAAGGACCAGATCAACAAGCTGATCGGCGAACGTGTTGCGCAGGGAAATCAAACCACTGCTGACAAGAACCGCATGAACGAGGCACTCGACAATGCCGAAGCGGATCATGCAGTCCTTGAATCGACCGACATTCCTGAGCTCGAAAACGCGCTCGTGGAACCGGAGGAAGCGAAGAAATAGCTTCCAGGCGTGCTACTGGATTGGGGCCAACCTCCTCCCGTTCGCTTCACTGTGAACGGGAGGTAGGGGTCCTACTTCATCGAAAGAAGGTTGTAAAACAACAGCCCCCCTACAATTTTCAGAGCTGCGTAAATGGCAGCTCTTACAGCGCCGGTCGCTCGTCAAAGTCGGAGCATGCCTGCCCGCAATCCAATCGTAGCCGCGCTCTCGGCTCAGTCCCCAACTCAGTAGTTCCGAACCAGGACCTCCTTCACTTTTCCGCGTCCTTCAGCTTTGGAGTTTATTGCCCGGCTGGCATCAAGAAGCTGGACGTGAAAGTCCTTGTAGAGTTCGAGGACGAAGGGTGCGGACGAATTTGAGAGCATGAACTTTACCGCTTTCCGATCGAGCTCGATACAGAGATCCCGGAGCTTTATTTGCATGTCGGCATCGAAGCGCTCTTTGCTGTAGCTGGTGAAATTCGCGCTTGTGCTGAGCGGGACGTAGGGCGGATCGAAGTAGACGAAGTCTCCCTTTTTCGCCACTTTGCGGATGTGCTCGAAGGAGCCGAGGACGATTTTGGTGTCGCGGAGCGCGAGGCTGCAGGCGCGGAGGTTGTCCTCGTCCACGATTCGCGGGTTCTTGTAATCCCCGAAGGGAACATTGAAGTGTCCCTGGGCGTTGACACGGTAGAGTCCATTAAAGCAAGTCTTGTTCAGATAGATCAACCGGCTTGCCCGCTTGACCGGGCCCCAGCGCTTGTAGGTCCCGCTGCGGTCAGCGTCTCTGAGCTTGTAGAAATAATCGGCGTTGTGCTCGTGTTTGCGGAGGTCGCGAATCAGCGCTTCGGTTTCGTCGCGCACTACCAAGTAGAGGTTTACCAGCTCCTCGTTGATGTCGGCGATATAGGCGTTCTTCGGCTGAAGCTCGAAGAAAAATGCGCCGCCGCCGATCATCGGCTCCAGATACCGGCCGTACTGTTTGGGCATGTTCGCCCGCAGCGCCGGGACGAGCTGTCTTTTCCCACCGGCCCATTTCAAGAACGGTCGCGGCTGCACGAGGGCGCCGTCGGTCGCTTGACCCGACTTCTCAAGCAAATTACTCCTTCTTACAGCCATGCGCAGTGATGTGTGAGGGGTGCTTAACGACGAGAAAACCTAGCATTTCTGATCGGTCAGGGGAAGGAGAACTTAGTGCGACAGTACAGCGGGGAAAAGGCAGACGATCTGAAGGACTACGTGTGCAGCGTCTTGGATTCGCTCGGCCTTAGCTACCGGAAGGAACAGTATTCTGCAGTAAAGAGCGCAATAATCGGCAAGGCTCGTCGGGTCGATGTGGTCGTTGTCGACAGTGACGGCGACGCCCTGATGCACATCGAATGCAAGCATCAACGAGTTGGCGGCACCACCGAGGACAAGCTGTTTCGGGCCGTCACGGAAGCTAACCGGGATAAGGATCACGGGATTCCATCAATCATCGTGTTCAGCGGCTTTGGTTTCACCCCAGCCGATATGCGCCACGCGATGCTGAACGGTTCGGTGCGAGTGGAGCTTCTGGAAGATTGGCTCCAGCTCTATTTCAATTACGAAAAGGAGAAGCCGGATAGCATTCTGGAGAAAGGCCCTCCATCGCCGGGGCCCCTGTTCGAGGCATAATGGTGGCAGGGCGCATCGGGTTGGATTTGGCTCGCGCCGGTCCGTTTGGCACTCGTACCTTCATATTTTGAGACACCTTGTAGTCAGCCCGATACTTTCTGTTACTCTGACAGGTAAGCAAGACCCGTTAGACGGACACCCGGCATGAAAAAAATCCTCCTGGCTGCGCTCTTCCTTATGTTCATGCCCGCCTTCGGCCAAGCTGCCGATTGCGACGGCAATCTGGTCGACGACGAGACCGAAATGCTGCGCGGCGATGCGCCGGACTGCGATCGTGATGGACAGCCTGACATGTGTTCGCTACTGCCGAGCGGCTTTGGCTACGCGGAGCAGGGCGATGCTTTGGCCTCGGTTTCGGCAAACGCCCCGGTAGGGAGCGGGAAGTTCGCTGAGCTGAACGATGATGGAATGCCGGATGCGGTGCTTATTGCGGGTGTGCGCGAGGAGGGCAGTTCTGTCATCAGCGCCTACCGACTATTTTTCCTTCTTTCGACAGGGTTGTCGGAATATCGAGAGCCGGTGGAGGTTTCGCTCGGGGGGCGTCGGAGCTTTTCATTCCGAGAGGGAGAGCGGGGTAAGAATGTCTACATTCCAGGTGTCGAGGATGAGCCTGCGCTGTTGTTGGTCAACGACGGAGAGGGCGGTTTCGCTCAAGTGGAAGATCCGGCTGAGGATGAGATCAACATTATACTGAGAGCAGACTTCTCGGGTGATGGCGTTCCGGATTTGATCCGTGAGAGGGACTCCGACAGCGGTCCGGGGCTTAGTAAGCTCACGGTGTCCTATGGTCAGGGGAACGATGCTTTTGCTGCTGAAGTCGAGCTACTCGATGCAGTGCCGGAGGCAGGAGATGTTCGGTTGGTTGATATGAACGGGGATGCCACGGCGGACGTCTTGGTGCTCATCCCGGGAGACGGTGCCCTTCGGCTGCAGGTGTTCCTCGGTGGTGCGGGAGAGGGGCTCGGGGCCGCCGCAGTATTTACCCTCGAAGGTGTGGATGCGAGTTTCTCCGCCTTAGGAGACTTGAACGGCAATGCGTTACCGGACCTCATCTTGGACGGTGACGCCGCTCTGGTGGTGCTCGACCTCGACCCGGCATCGGACGATCCGGAAGCGCTTCCGCTGGACGTACCCACTTGCAGTGGGCGAACGTTCGTAGACCTCGATGGCAACGGGTCGCTGGACCTTAGCTGTTTGATTGGCCGTAGAGTTGGCAGAAATTTCGGTGAGCGATATCTGCGGAGCTATCTTAACGACGGCAGCGGGCAGTTTCAGTTGGCCGACACTCGATACTATTATCTCACGTCGGGACCACCGGGGACGTTACTTCGGCAGCCTTCCGACGTCGTGTTTCAAGACGTGAGCGGAGACGAGAAGCCGGATCTCTTGGCCGTTTGGCTTACATCCGGAACGCTAGGCGGGACGCTGGGGGTGGAGCGTCTGCGACAAACCACCGTCGGAGCAGTGGAGCCGCCGGCGGGGATTGATCAGAATGCCAACGGGGTCCCGGATAGCTGTGAGCAGGATGGTTTGTTTCGCTACCGCTATTCGCTCTGGAATTCTTATGCCGAGCTGGTGAACGTGCTCGAGCTGGTCAATCTGGACGATCAGCCTGCGAGAACGCGCATCGTCCTCCGGGACCAGGTCGGAGCCATTGCTCATCAGGTGGATGTGCCGTTGCCGCCGCGAGGGCAGCGAGACATCATCTTAAACGAGTTTCCGGTGTTCGCGGCGCCGGCATATGGGGTGGTGGAGACGATAAGCTCAGGAAATGTCGCCGGTGCAGTGACCTACTACCGCGGCACCGCAGCCGATGCTGCCCGAGAGGCGGCTTTTGATACAGGCGACTTTGACTTCGCTTTTCAGTTGCCGCTTCGTCATCCTTTCTACCGAGCCGGTGCCTTGTTGTTCAACACCAGCCAACCAAGCCGGGAGCCGCAGGATCAGCTGCCTATCGTGCAGTGGCTTACGATTGTAAACCTTGGCAGGGAATCGCGAGCATTCAGGGTGACATCGGTGCAGGAAGGAGGCGCGGTGCTCCGCGATCTGGAGGTGCGGCTTGAACCTTTTGAACGCGTGGACCTGGACGGCGGACATGGGCTCGCGGGTAGCGGCCAACGTGGCTTCCACGAGGTGCGACCGCTCGAGGGCGAGGGCTCCCCGTTTATTGCTCTTCTTACGAGGTATGGAACGACATTTGATCCTCGACGGTATGCGTTCGCGTTTCCGATCTTTCTCGCCGAGGTTTCCAACGACTCGATCCTGCCAATCTCTACAGGTGGCGGGGCCGGCGCCTGGGTAGAGCTTGCGAACCTGCATGAGGAGTCGCGTGAGGTCGTCTATGAGGTATGTGATCCGTTTGGAGACCGTACGGAAAATTCGAGCTTCTACCTTGCGCCCTTCGAGCAACGTCACTTTTACGTGCCGAGCCTCCTTCCGGACAATAGCTCAGGAACCTTTACATTTCGCGCTCAGGGCAGTGTCGCAGGGCAAGTGGTGTCGTACTACTATTCGCCGACGGGAAGCATTCAGACCGCTTTCATGAGTCCCGGACACGTGAGGCAGAAGCCGGTGCTTCATGCGTCCTACAACACGTTTCTCGGTACGCAAAATTGGTTGCGGCTAATTCCGTTCTCCTCCGGTGCTCGGGCGCAAATCAATGTGTTAGCTCCCGGAACGGGGGACGTGCTCGGCGGACGTGTGGAGGAGATTTTTGCCTCGGGTATTCGTGAACTGGACATCCACAACGGAGCGGTATGGGGGACGACGCCGGAGTCGTATGGTCTTGTCGAAGTTGATGTTAGCTTCAGCGGCCAGCAGTCCGTTTTGGAGCTGTTACGAGTGCGACCGACGCCGAGCGGCGGAGTGGACTTCATCATGCGAACGACAATCGAGTAGTTGCTGCCGAGGCATGCGAACACTGCCCTAGAATTGCTCGGTCCGCTCTACCATCCGGAGCTAGCGCCATTGCTCGCGTTCATGCGCGCTCGAATTTCGAGGAAGTGCTAAACTGAACAGCTCCGCAACCCTTGTTCAATAACAGTCCGAGGGACATGGCATGCGTCGTTGCCATGTCCCTTCGTGAACAGCGTCTCAAAACGGAAATTCCGACGTTGGCGGGATGTAACCCTCCAACAGGAATACAGCGTCTCGCGAGACGTTGGCTTTTCCGGTCCAGCTCCAATCGAGATATGGGTCCCGACAATCCCGAGGTATCTCGAGCTCGTCGAGAAGCTGCCAGAAATCATTCGAGTGCCCAATCACATCCTCTCCAGAGAGTGATACTGCTGAGTGAGTGAGTCGCTCCGCAGAGCCGAGCACTTCTCCAAGGCGCTCTTGCATTTGGTTGATGCATTCGCAAGCCGCGGTATCTAGCGAGTTGATCGGGAGGGCCGGTAAGGACTGAGCGAATTCGTAGAAGCGCCGTGCCGTTTGGTAATAGCATGCACGAGTTAGCAAGCTACGCACACCGTCGGTGTCTCTGTGAGCGAGCGCGTCGTCGAGAGCCTCCTCAGCAATGGTGCAGCGGGAGCAAGGGTTGTGGACCCGAAGCACTTTCCCACCGCGTGACGCAGCGATGGCTAGAACTCGTTTGAGCGAGTCTACCCGATCCTGAGGAAAAACTAGCTCCGGACCTTCACTGTAGCGAATTTTCCGCAGGGCCGCCTGGAGGAAGGCCCAACGCTTTCGGAAATCTGGTTCGTCACCGAAAGGTCGATCGCAACGTTCGTTATATACGAGCGCTGCGACGAAGGAGAGCACTCTAGTTAAAGGAATCCATGTTGAAATCGAATGGAAGCCGAGTGTCGGGGTAGCCACGCCATGTCCTTTCACAAAAAAAATAGTGGAATTGTTCAGTTGGAGCGCGAACCGGCGGCGCTGCGCGCTCGAACTGGATGAAGGCAACTACACGGATTGTTGGGCAAAAGAACGAAGGGTGAGTGATCGAGAGGACCCTTACATTACCACAATCGCAACTGGCAAAAAAGGACTCCCGTGCCCGCTGGGGTAACTGCAATAGACTCGGCTGCTTACGCGGAACGGAGGTGGTGCGCGACGCAAATCTGCAAGTACCGCTAGAGCGGGCGCGGTAAGCCCAAGATCTGCACGAAACCGTTTTTTATTTTCTTCGCCAGGCGCGGATTGTTTTCGATTGAGAGCGTGAGCGTCGTTCTTTCGGTAATGAAATCCGTGACTTTTCCGGCGTGAAGAGATTTGGCTGACTGAACACTGCTATAGAACTGCTCAATCCGCTCGAGGAACGGCTTTCGAACGGAGATCCGGAGAACAAATGTGCCAAGGCAGGTGAGGTAGTGTTCTTTTTCTGCGGGAAAGATGCGCCGTCCAAGGAACAACTCGAGCGCGCCGGTTGCGACTTCGTTTTGGTAGAGCCGGTCCAGGTAGGAGTCTGACCCTACGGCGAGGTAGTGCGTGAGGTTCAGATTCTGCATGGCATGGAGGAACTTGGACTCTACGGCGGAACTCACGAGATGAAACCAGACATGGTCTACATACTCGTAACACACCCTCTCACTTGACTGTTGGGCCATACAAAGAACGAGGTGGGTCCAAAACGGGACTACCGCCGAGATCGAGTGGAACTTCCACTTCTTTGGAGGCTCGCCTTCCTGCGGAAGTTGTTCCAGGACATCCGGTTCGGTGTAGCGGTCATAGAGCCGGTCGGAGAAGGCAGCAAGCTCCAGCACCCAGTGAAGCCCCAGGCTGTAGCGGCGTTGATGGCGCATGACGACGCCATGCTGTTCAAGCTTCTTTAGTTCTTGATACACGGCGGGCAGGCTCACCGCGTCGAAGCGATGTTGAGCGAGGTGGTGGAGCTCCTTGGCTGTGCTGCCGGGGTGTTCGGCGAGCAGCAGCACGAGGAGTTCTTCAACTTTGGGGCAGCGCGAGAGTAGCATTTTCTACACTTTGCATAATGAAGGGGTCTGCCGTCCAGTGCGTTTTCTACAAATTGTAGAAGAGGCGGACGTTTCTGATGGAAATGATGAGAAACGTGAGCTGCGGAGTTAGTATTCGTTTGCGGCGGAACACGCTGCAAAGACGGGTAGACGCAATGCAGGCAGAAAAGCTCGTTTCTGCGAGTATCAGTTCATTTGGTTCTTTTTGGAAAGGTTGTGAAATGAAACGCTTCGCCGACAGATTGAACGAGTGTGTCTTTCTCCAGGTAGCTGCGAACCCGG
>JAGRAW010000409.1 GCA_020434415.1 Bdellovibrionales bacterium | reverse complement strand
TCCGGCGCTGAGCTCGCCGATATCGGCATCGGTGACCGCATTGACCAAGACAAGACGACGAACTTCAGGCGGATTCTGTGAAGCGCAGTCTCCCGGTGTCGGCGTAGGCGTGGGTGTCGGTGTAGGGGTCGGCTCCGGGTCGGGATTGTCAGTAACGGTAAAGCTCACGGCCTTCGAGTTCTTCTCGACACCGCTCCCATTCGTCTCGGTAAAGGGCGTCGCCTCCACGGTATGCATGCCGAGCGGCAAAGTGTAGGGCAAATAATCGCCCAGAACGTCACCCGAGAGCGTATAGGGAATCTCGTTCTCGGTTCGGAACAGGGTACCGTCCAGTTTGATTCGAACACTTCCGACTTCGAGCGGACAGGTGTCGGCGACAATGCTCACTTGCTTGGTCGTGAACAGCGCAAGGTTCACCACATCACCGCTTTCGAGCGGTCCGAGTACGGAGTCGTTGACCGTATCCACCAACACGAAGCCCGTTACGCTGCTGATGGAGTAGGCAGGATCAAACGGACATTCGTCGATACAATCCGGCGTGCCGTCGGCGTCGCTGTCATCTTCCGCGATACCACACCCACACTCACCTTGAGCAATTTTTGTCGGGTCGCTTGGACAAGCATCCAGACAGTCTGCAACGACATCTCCGTCGCTGTCGGTATCCGGCACGCCGCACCCACATACCCCGGGTGCGATCTTGAGCGGGTCGTTCGGACACAGGTCCTCGTCATCTTCAAGCAGCCGCACCAGGACAGTCGCCTCCGTGCTTACACCTTCGTGCTCTAGCGAAGAGACGCGAATTGTTGCCATTCCCTCCCCAGCAGACGCTTTCGCGACTCGCAGAAACACCGAATTGTTGCCCAGCGCCGGAACTCTCAGTGCAGGAAACTCGTCGCTCAGCCCACCGAACGGATCGATGAAGCTGGCCAGCACACCGCCGGTGGCCTCTACGATCTCTATCAGGAACCGGTCATTTTCGTTGCCTTCGTTCTGGACGGAAAGCAGCACGACCTCTCCGCCAGGAGTCGCAAGCTCGACTACCGAAGGAAGAAACTCCGCCGTTACCCCCGTCATCGTCGGCACGATCAGCTCCGCTGTCGCCTGCGAACGGGACGTCGGCTCACTCTGGGAAGTAGCTCCTGCGACCAGGCTGAATACGCCGGGAACGGCAAAGGCGAGCTGCTCCGTGGTGATAGGCACCTGGACGACCTCTCCGGAAGGAACGGTGACCGTCGATTCTCCGAGCGAAGCAAAATTCGCGGCTGGACCGCCGAGCGCCAGCGTGAAGGTATCCACGTCGAGACCCAAATTGATGACGTTGAGCTGTAGCGTCTGCCCCGGGGTTCCGAGCGGCGGATCGATCGTCACGACTACACCGTGATCCGTCACCGTCACAGTACCACTCGCCTCATCGAACACGCCGGCATCATCAAGATGCTCCGCTCGAATCGTGAACGGATGCGTGCCTGAAGTTACGCCCGCCTTCGCAAGTAGGTCGAGATGAACTAAGCGATAGTTCGAGACTCCCGGTAAGACATCATCGGCGATTTGCGGATTGAAAAATCCGTCAAACCCTTCCACCTCGATACTAAACCGGTACGACGCAGCTTTACTGCCGGTATTGACAACTCGAACAGTGAACGGTGCAAGAACAGCTTGACCGCCCGTCGCGCTCGGCGTATCCAGCGACACGTGGACACCCCGGGCGAGTCCATCGGTTTCGGGCGCACTTCCTTGCACCCGCAAGGTTCCCCGAACGGAACCTGCAGTATTCGGTGCTTGCCCGCTAGCCGTTGCCAACACGACAAATTCGTAATCCGCCGCTGCTGAGCCGGAATGCGGCGCAAGAACAAGGTCGACGCTCGCCTGGCCGCCGCCAGGTACCGTGACAGACGACGGGAGCCTCACCCAGGACGGTGATACGCCCACTACCGACAGGTCATAGCTGACCTCCGACTCACCGGGATTGCGTACCATTACTTCGTAGACAGCTTGTCCGCCAGGCTCAGCGAAGCCGAGAGGCGGCGCGAGCTCGAGCACCAACCCGCTTTGAACATACAGCTGAGGCAGCGCAATCTCACCGGCGACGTTAGCAAAGATATACTCGACGCGGGCCTCCTCGGTCACCGCTCTCGCCTCGGTCGGAAGCAGATCATCAACAGTTGACTGCCAACTGAACGTTACCTCGTTCGCAGTAGGTCCCTGCAAGTGCTGCGCGCTTTCCCAGACCAAAAGCGTTCTACCCGGCTCCTCGACTACCTGTGCCGGATTGATGGTAAAGGAGTTCGGAACAATAGCCACACCGCTATTCTTCGGTACGGCAACTGTCGTTCTCAGATTCGTATTCAGCAGGGTGCCTAAGTCGTAGACAACGAGGTTTGGCGGAGCGAGGATATATAGATACTCGTCTCGAGCTTCGAAGGTATATTCATCTGCGCCGGGAAAGGCGGGTACCGTGAAGTAGTTGGGATTTGACGGATTTGACACGTCAATCAGAGCGAACACGGGAATATTGTCTGCCTTGCGGGTCAGTCGGCTACCGGCGACAAACGTGTTGTTACCCGCAGCCTTCACCGTCGTAATAAAGTTTGCCTTCAGTTCCGGAGCGTCGAGCGTCGCCAGAATCTGCGGATTGAGCGGATCTGCGATGTCGACCACGACGAAGACCGCGTTTCCGGCATAAAAGAAACCTGGGCCGTTGACGCCGTTTTCATTCACACCGCCGGTGGAACCGACCATGACTGCGATGTCATTCTGGGTGTCGATACTCAATAGCGTATGGGTTCCAGGCACAGGCACTTCCGCTATTGGAGACAGGCCGGCCGAGCTATCCGCGATCCAGAACCGTCCGGTGCCGGTGAGCGGACTGCCACCCGTGGACGTGGTGGACGTCGTGTAAACGATTGAATCTGTAATGGGCGAGACTCCGAAAAACATGTTCGGAGACGTGTTTGAGACGTTCCCCAAGACACCGTCAGTCAGCGATTGACTAAACAGTCGCCCGCCAAGAACCGGAGCGGCGGCGTTGCTGAAATCGAACGCTACCAAATTCCCATACTGAAGGTAGATATCTTCCGGGAATAGAAAGCGGAAGCGGAGAAACGGCGCGTAGACTTTGCCGGCTCGTGCACGCAGACCTCCGATTCCGTGCTGTCCGTCTGTGGACTGGCCAAGTTGCACAGGCGAGAGCTCATCGGTGATGTCAAAAGCTCCGACCACAACTTGAGTCACGGACGCATTGTTATTTCCCCAATAGAGAAAGTCTCCGTCCCGTGCCAGCGTGCCCGCATTGATACCCGAACCAAAATCGCCTAGTACGGTCGGCTGCTCCGGATCACTGATGTCGATTTGTCGGATTGTGGAACCGGCAGGTGCAAACAACGTGCTGTTCTTGATGGCAAGCCCTGCATTCGTCGCAAATGCCTGGGCCCCGGTTCCAATGTTGGTAATGCTGATCGGCGCCGGCGGCTCGACAAAGCCGTCCTGAGAACGCACCGTCACCGCAGTAGTTACCGTGCTGTCGCCAGGTGGGAGCGACGACGGAGTCACTGTCTGACTCACTTCGATCGGTAATCCGATCAGGAACGTCCCCTTACCGAAAGCGCCGGGGAAGGGTGTAAGATCCTCCTCATACACGGTAACCTCGATCGAGTACACGCCCTCGCTCAGACCTGTAGTGTCGAAAGGTTCGAGCGGCACCGTTCGCAAGGTAAGGTCGACGCCAAAAGCCGCGCTTTCCGGCGCAGA
>JAGRAW010000408.1 GCA_020434415.1 Bdellovibrionales bacterium | reverse complement strand
AGGCGCTCTGGGCATGTGCTAACACATCACTGAAGTAAGTCGGACACTTGGCATAAGCGGGACCCTCAAGTTCATATTTGATTCAACTAAACGTGAAGGCGAAGACACTCCTCATCCCACCCCTAGCAGGACAGGCAGCCTGATTCCCTAGGAGCCGGCTCTTGCTTTTTCGATGGCCCCCAAATATTACCTAGTTTCAAGGGAATAATCCGGCAGCTTCCTTCTCTCGCCTATGAGCCGGAAACCCAGCAGTAAGGATGGGGTTCATGAAAGCTACTCTGTTTCGTGACAGTCGACCGCTCAGGAGTTGCCGCTCAATGCAGCTTCGTTATCCGCGCATGCGATCCACGGAGATAACCAATGTTTTATAGCAAGACTACTGGTGTCCAGCGCTATCTGTGCAATGTGATTGCGCTTACCTATGCGCTAAGCTTCTGCTTCAATCCAATTCTATTCGGTATCCGCACACTTCCTTTTGTCGTGTCCTTTGGACCGGCGGAGGCTCACGCGGAAGCAATCGAGGCGGAACATCGTTCAATCGCAGTCGCGCGAACCGTCACTCCGGCAGTGAAGGGAGCAGTAACCGGCGGAACTGTTTCCGTGACCTACACGGTGGTCAACTTATCTGATTCTTCGGCTTCGGATTTATTTCTCGAAACAGAACTGGCGCCAGGGGTCACGCTGCAGTCTTCCTCGCGATCGCCCGACTCCCTCGGCGATACGCTTGTATGGTCGCTCGGTAGCTTGCCGCCGTTCGGCTGGACAAAGGTGAGCGTCGAGCTAAGCCTCGAGAGTCCGCTGCCGTCTGTGCTGGACTCCGGTGCCGAAGTGTATGCAGCAGCGAACGCTCGCGCGCTTGCTGCCGAAGCGCCCCCCGCGCTGCTCCGCGAAGGGACGTTCGCACCGGAGCTTCTCGCTGCGACCCCCGATGCGGCATCCGCAGATCCCTATATTCTCGCGAAGGCCGCGGAGCTTGCCTACGATCCGCAGCAAATCTTCGACTTCGTGCGAGGCTCCATCCGGTATGAATCCTATCGTGGTTCTCTGCGCGGTGCGCGGGGAACCCTAGCGACCGGTGCAGGAAACGCTTTTGATCAGTCCAGTCTCTTGATTGCCCTCTTTCGCGCGAGCGGGATTCCGGCACGGTATGTAACGGGCGGCCTAGGAGATGCTGCGGCGCAACAGCTGCTCGCTCAAATGTTTCGGGAACCTGAGAGTGCCGCAGGTTACATTGCGCCCGGTACCCCGGTCGCAGACCCTGTGGCGGATCCGCAGCTTCTGGCCGAAGCCAAGGAGCACTGCTGGGTGGAGTTCGATGCCGATGGAAGCGGCTTCATCGCTGCGGATCCAAGCTTTGCGGAAGCAGGTCTCGATCAAACTTTCGCTTCGGATGAAGAACGGCTGACCGAGTTGCCGACGAATCTCCGCCATACCGTCACATTTACCCTTACTGCGGAACTGGCTTCTGCCTCTCTGTTCGGGGGCACCGACTTGTCCGAACGAACAGTGTTCCAACAGCAGTTTTCTTCAGCCGAACTGGCCGAGAAGCCGGTGCACCTTGGTCACATCGTCGAGGAGAACCAGGTGCCCAGTCCGGTGTTCGCCTATACCACGGTGAACTATACCCCTTACCTGCTTATCGATGAAAATGCAGATCCTAGGATCGAGGAACCGGGCTTTACTCAGGACAGTTACCAGGAGGTGAAGACGAGTTTTCCTTTCGGTTCTCAGGCACTCACAGCGCTGACACTCGCTGTTACCGTTGTCGACCCCGCGGGAGCTTCGGAGACGTTCGAAAAGCGGGTTATCGACCTGCTCGGTTTCGACATCCGACATCACGGTGGGACTCCTGCATTTCCGGCCGATCAAACTGCCATCAGTCCGTTCGAATTGGTGACGGTCAACGTCGTGACGGGACGGCAAGGATTCGGGGCTCTACCGCTCCGCGCGGCCCGTCTTGAAGCATCCTACAACTCGCTGACGCAGGATCAACCGCAAGTTGCAGCTATCGCCGCAAAGGACCCGACTGCCGTAACGCCGAGTGAAGGGCTGTTCGTCCAACAGGCGAACGAGCGCTTGGTCCGGAGTCTTCGCCTTTCCGGAGCGATGATCACGGAGCGTTATCGAGCGTTCGTCGACGAAACTACGGACGGTCTCGTCCGAGAGTATGCCTCGCTTGTGTATGTGACTTCCCCGAATCTCGTCGTAGTGCATCAGCAGAGCGACGAGCTTAGCAGTAACGACCTGATGAGTGCTCGCTTCGATCTCCTGAAGAGTCGCGCCCGAGTGCTCGAGGCACCGGGCCAAGCGGTCGGCGCTGGAACGGGCGTGCAGATGCTTCGCGGCATCGCCGACAACATGGCAGAGACTATCGCCGTCGGCGCGGATCCCGCTATTCCTGTTCGTTCGACCTACAGCGTTTTCAGAAGCGCGGCTTCTCAGAACATCGGTAAACGGCTGTTGACTCCTAGTGAGGCAGCTTCCGTAGCGGAGCTTTCGCTTTCACCGCAGGCTTTGGATCGAATATCCCTCGCACTTGCTGCCGGGAAACTCGTTGTGACGCCGGTCGGAATGGTCGATATCGGCGGTGAGCTGACTGTCGGATGGTATGAGGTCGATCCACAGAGCGGTGAGACGATAGGCGTCATGGAAGACGGCTCCCACGGTGCGATCGCCGAGTTTGCAGGCCGAGCGCTTTTGTTTGTGGCGCTCCTGAAAGTTGCCGATGCGATCGGCTACTACTTCGGCCGTCTCGGTGCGACGCTCATCCTTTTCGTCGCCGGCAGGCTGTTGCCGTCAGAAGCACTGCGCCCGATTCTTTCGCCGATTCCACCCATTTTGGAGGATTCCACGTTTGGGAATGGTAGCAGCACTGTCACCGGTGCAGCGAGTGGATGGCTAATCAGCAAGACGCTTGCACTGAAAGGGTTTTTCCCCGGATTTCTGATTGGAGGGATCATCGGGGGACTGGTCACCGGATATCTCAAAGCTATCGACGAGACGATCAAGGACTACGTCAAGACTCTCGACAACATCGATCCTCCGATTCCTGCTGTTCTGAAGAACCAAGACTTACCTCAACGTCCTGTCAAAAGAAGCATTGACACTACGCTGGTCGCCGGCTTGGGAGGCGGCGCACTGGAGGCGGATGTGCAAACCGACTTTGCGCGATTCTCGGGAGCTTTGACGGCGACAATCAGCGGCTCAAGCCTGGTTGCACTTCCGGTGACTTCCGTTGTGGCCTCGAATGCAAGTGTGACGGATGGAGACGGTCTCCCCGTTGGAACCGGCGCGTTTGCATTGAACTCTCCGGAGCCCATTTCGGGGATGCTCTTGAATTATGCTGCACTCACACTGAACGGCGAGGGTTCCGTTGCGGTCTACGGCCCTCCTTCAGCCGCGCTTGACGTAAGCGGCAGCTTCTTGAACTTCACGGCCGAAGCCACGGGACCGCTTGAATTTGAAGTGGGGGCGCAGGAAGTCTCGCTGAACGGCTCCTTGCTGCCGCCCGGTCGGTATCGTGTGAGCTCGACCGACCTCTCGGTCACCGGGCGAGGTGACATCGCGGCCCCGAGTTTCTCGGGCAGTGTCGCCTTTGTCGTGACCGATGCTGTAGTGCAAACCGGAGCGAGCACCGGCACCGGCATGATCGCAACAGCGCCATTCGAGATCGCGAATGGCTTCACTGCAGACGGATATAACGGCTCTGCAACGCTTACTGCCGGGGTAAGTGCGGATCGGGTGGTCCTATC
>JAGRAW010000407.1 GCA_020434415.1 Bdellovibrionales bacterium | reverse complement strand
CGGTATTACCTATCTCGGCTGGGACCGGAACCTGGAGCTGAAGGTAGCTATCAAGGAGTATTTCCCAGCCGAACTCGCGTCTCGTGGTCGAGACTCGACAACTATCAGCATTCATAGCGGCTCCCTCGAAGAACGCTTCCATCAGCATCTGCAAAAGTTCCTCGATGAAGGGAAGGCACTTGCCAGATTCAACGACCACCCATGCATCGTTTCTGTTCATTCCTTCTTTCGCGAGAACAACACCGGCTACCTGGTGATGAGCTACGTTGACGGGATAACGCTCCAGGATTTTTTGGCCGAGCGAGGCGGCCGGCTTCCTTTTGATACCACAGCCGATGTTCTGATGCCGATCATGGATGCCCTTGCGGAGGTGCACGCTGCGGGACTGCTGCACCGTGACATCAGCCCGGACAACATTATCATCAACCGTGAAGGCCAGGTGAAGCTCTTCGACTTCGGGGCCGCACGTCTGGACGTGAGCCGAGCTCAGCAAAGTGTCGCAGTCGTGTTGAAGCGAGGCTACGCTCCGGAGGAGCAATATCGTGTGGACGGAAATCAGGGCGCTTGGACGGACGTCTACGCACTGGGAGCGACCTTCTATCGTTGCGTGACCGGCTCGGTGCCACCCGAGGCGATTGAGCGCTTGTATCGAGATACCCTCCAACCGCCTTCAGCACTGTCGGTCGACATCCCTACTCGAGCGGAGGCAGCGCTGCTGCGAAGCTTATCGCTTCGAGCAGAAGACCGCTACCCGACCGTCCGATCCTTTCAAAAGGCGCTCTTGGGCGAAGAGCCGCTTGCCGCGACGCCCCCGCTCCCCGATGCGAGCATTCGTCCTCCAGCAGCGAATCGGGTCGACGGCAGCCGGGAGAAGCTTCAGCGTTTTCTCGCCGATCGCGTGCGGCGGCGAAATGCCCTCTGGGCCGGAGCTCTTGCGTTGTGTTTACTCGCGGTGTTTTTCGCCTATCGACTTTCGGGCATTCACCCGGCGCTCGTAGGCACCTGGGTCATGCAGGTGAATGAAGGCGGTTTCTACTGGAAGTGGCGTTGGGAAGTAGAGCGAAGCGGTCGCTACCACACGACAATGACGCTCGACGTCGATGGTACGTTCACTCAACTCTCTAAAGGCTACTGGCGTGCGACCGCGACGGGTGGCATGCGAGGCTCGGGGCACTACTCGTTTGCCGGGCCCGATGAGCTGACGTTTCATTCGCCCCCGCTCGGGCGTTGGGCTGAACCGGTAACTTACAGGCGAGTAGCAGAGAACGAGTTCTCCAAACAGGGCAAGCAGGCGGTGTTTGGTGAATGGTCGGACACGGCGGCGCCAAAGGGTCTTCGGGGGAAACGTGAGCTTTCGATCGATGCTCAGGCCAACTTCAAGCTGCATGCTGCGTATGAAACCACGGGAACCCTGAAGACGGAGGGGAACTCCTTTGAAGCGGTGTCGGACTTCGATGGAATAGTCAGTCGCGGAACGTTTCTTTGGTACGAGCAGACACCGAACAATCTATTACTCCAAGACATCGAGCGCGGCCCCTCGGGCTGGACAAAGCTTATCGAATAGGGCAACCGGATGGGAACGCGACGACTCACCATAGGCCGAAGCAGTGAATGCGATATCGTGCTGGCTGATCCGTCGGTGAGCAGGGTCCATGCCGAGCTTACCGTGAGCGACGACGGCTCTCTCGCTGTTGCCGATCGCAAGAGCACCAGCGGCACGTTTCTGGTGCAGAATGGAGAGCCGCGGCGGATCGCAGCTTCCAAGATTGCTCCGGGGGAGGCGGTTCGTTTCGGTTCCATGGAGCTGACCGCAGCGGAGCTGCTGAAAGCTGCAGCGGAACCCTCGCTATCGAAGGACATGCGCCAGGAGCAACCGCTTTCTGATCGCCCGGCGCCGCAGGCGAGACGGGTGCGCTGTGAATGCGGCACGATCAAACAAATGGGGACCGTGTGTCCGGATTGCGGGGCACGGTAAGGAGGAAACTATGGCGGCGGGAGCAAGCGGTGCGTCTGATGCAGGAACGTGGGAGCCACCCGATCGAAAGACTGTCTTCGGCATATCGCTGATTGCAGCTGCCGGATGGATCGCCGTGGGGACGCTGCTTTTTGGAGCTTCCCGCACTGGCAGATTGCTCTTCGACTACGATAGCGCTCAGTTTACCTATCCCTTCACCATTCAGAACTTCACGCATCTCGTCTTCTTCATCGCCTTAGGCGAGCTTTATATCCGTTGGACGATTGGCCGGCGAGAGCTCGGTTTTCTGCGTCGAAACCTCTTGCCGGAAGACGATGAAACCGTGCTCGAACGTTCGGACCTTGGAGCGATCAGGAAGAAAGTCGCCGGTCTCTTCTCGCTTGACCATGGCTTTCTTCCTTCAATGATCAATCTCTGTGTGCTGCAGTTTCAGTCCGGTCGGTCAGTCGACCAGACCGTCGCAGTGATGCAGGGAAACCTCGAGTTGCTGCAGCATCGCGTCGACCTTCGCTACACGCTTATTCGCTACCTCGTCTGGTTTATCCCCACGCTCGGGTTTATCGGTACCGCAGTCGGCCTGGGACTGACGTTGGGTGCGGTAGCCATGACCGGAACGGCAGATATCGGTGCCATCGCCGGACAGCTATCGGTAGCGTTCGACACTACCATCGTGGCGTTGTTCGAAAGCGCAATCACGGTGTTCTTGCTCCATGTTGTCCAGGAGCAAGAGGAGCTGAGCGTCAATCATGTCGGCACCTACACCTTGAAGAACCTTATCAATCGGCTCTACGTCGAGGCGTGAGATGAAGCTGCGAAGCCGTGAAGTGAACGTCTTCGGTCTTGCGCTCATGGACGTGCTTTCCTGCGCGTTGGGTGCGTTCCTGTTTCTTTCTTTGACCCTGATGGACACCCTTCAGCGTGTCATTTCCGGGCTCGACAACGAAACGCAGCGTCAGACCTCGGGCTCGGCGGACGATCTGCGCGACGAGGTCGAGCGCCTAAGGCGGGAGAAACAGGCGCTCGAAGATGAGCTTGACCAGGAAGAGGCTCGTAGCAATCGCTTGGAGCAACAACGGGATCAGGAGCGGGAGCTTCGGTTGGATACGTATCAGATTGCCGCCGCGATGGATTTCGACTTTACCGGCGCGGACCCGGATCTGTGGATGAAACTTCCGAGCGGCAGATGGGCGGGTCCCAAGTTCGAGTATCGTGCAGGGGTGCAGCGCGTGTTTGCGACCAGCGATGCTCGCAAGCCGGACGACTTCGAGGTAGTCCAGTACAAGCGTCCGGACGAGGGGCGCTATATCATCTGCTACCGGATCCAGAGCCGGGCAACGAATGCCGCGACACTCACCATACGAGGGTTTATGTCCGTGAACCTGCCGTCCTACCGCCAGTATTGGCGGTTAGGTACGCAGAACGTGATTGACACCGGGCGAACCCACGTCTGGATGGTGTTCGATGTGAAGGATGGGAACTTCGAACACGTGCTCCTCGATGCGACAGAGAAGGAGAAATTGGAAGACGAGCTAAACAGCGAAGGGAATGGGCCGCCGGTGATTCTGGAAGATCCTAACGCAAAGGAGCCTGAGCCCAGCCCCACACCGACACCTTCGCCTAGCCCTTCGCCGAGCCCGTCCCCACGGATGAGCCCCGAAGTTTCCCCCGCGGAGAAGTCGAGTCCTGAGAAAGATGTCACGAAGCGGGGGTTCTGGGGCGGACTCTTCGACTAAGAGCTTATCCACCAATAAATCTGCTCTCAAAACGGGGAGTGCAAGGCAAGGTCGG
>JAGRAW010000406.1 GCA_020434415.1 Bdellovibrionales bacterium | reverse complement strand
GGTGCCCGCAATCCTGAGCAGGCACGCAATAACGCACTGGCCGGGGGGGTAGAATTCGATGCGACGGAACGGGCCGAAAACGATCACATTGTGAATCGTTTTTCGGGCCTGGACCTTACTTAAACCGCTGATTCAAAATTTAGTGCTGCCGCTGATATCGTCGTAAGTTGATCAGTTACAAGTAGCCTGAATGCAGCACGAAGAGGAATCCGAGACTCTGGAGCAAGTTTATCCCGGATGCTATTTCATTGCATCCGGGCTACTTGCTGTCATTCCTTCAAAAATAAACACACCGTTTGACATGCTCTCTCCATTTCAAAGCCTAACGCTTCAATAAGCGGCAGCTGGAAGGTAAGTAAAGCATAGTGCAAGCTGTCCGGCGCTGAAGACACGAAGTTGATTGATTTGTTATAAAGCTGTTTGTACAAAGTGCTCAATCTCGTTTGCCAGGTTATACATATTGCTGAATGTGTGATGTGCACCAGCTTCAAGGAGTCTTTTTTCGTCCATTAGCTCGGTGTATCCGAATACCGTCATACCTGCGGAAACACCGCCCGCCACACCCAATGGACTATCCTCAATAACCAAGCACTTTGATGGATCAAGAACTCCCATTTTATTTGCAGCATGCAGATAAATATCTGGGAACGGCTTTCCACGCTCAAGCTCTGATGTGCTATAAAGTCTACCTTCAAAGTACTGAAGTAATTTTGTTTTGCCTAAAGTGATTTGCATTTTTTCATGAGATCCACTTGATGCAACACAAAACGGCATAGATATTTCAGCTATAGCTTTTTCTATGCCTGAAACAGCGGTAACTGAAGTAGAGAGTGCGTGGTTTATTTCGTCTTTATAGCGTTGTTCCAGGTGATGAGGTGGTTCTTCCCCAAGCATACCTTTAATGATAGCCATACATTGGCTAGAAGAATGGCCAACGAATGTCTGAAACATATCATCTAAACTGAGATCGAAACCACATTCCTCGTTAAGAACTCTTGCAAATACTTCGTTTGCAATTCTTTCGCTATCAACCAGAACGCCATCACAATCAAATATTACTAGTTCAAAATGGCTCATATAGTACAGGAAGCCTTATAACGCAAAGTTAACCCGCGCTTGACGGCAACTGACCGAAGTGGCAGCGCGGTTAAGCGTTGGGTTCAACGACTTGTTGGACGTATTCGCTATTGAGTAGTTACCCAACGACTATTTTCCCAAAGCCGTCTTATAGCGAACTATGTTCTGCTCGGACCAGTAATCCGATCTTTTATAATATTCATCGACTACCGATCGCTCGCGCTCCAAATTCACCCAGGGCTGCTTTGTTGAAGTGAATATATGTATATCAGGAGGAAATGCCTGAGGATTATCTAGCGTTCCTATTCGTACGAAATGTACTGCGTCTTTCGCCGCACTGTAATTGCTCCACAACGCTATACGGCAGATTGAGCACCGAGTAATCCGTTGCCCACCGCCACTGTTAGACGGTGTCTCTATTATTTCTGTTTTTCCCTTAAGCAATTTAACTTCAGTTGCTTCAATTAATCCGTTCACCGCAAAAGCCGAACCCGACTCTCTTTGGCACCAGCTACAATGACAACAGTGCACAATCATCGGCTCGCGCAACAGCTCGTATCGGACTTCGCCACAGGTGCAACCACCTTGGTATCTCGCCATTATCTTGCCTAAACCGTTCCAGTTAACTCAGATATTTCAAATAAGTGGCAGGTCGCACGCGCCATCACCGGGATCGGGGTGCGCTCTGCAAAATGACTGACCGGTACCTTTTAATTTACTGTCGGGACTCTAATATTGGTACTCAGGATGAATGACCTCTTCGAGTATTGAGAGGTTCCCCTTATTCAAGGCCTCATCGATGAAGGTACGAATTAAATCTTCTGATTGCATGTTTCTCCCCTTTAGTAAGTTTTTGCTTAGCGACATAACGATTAAGCTCAGCCGCAGGTAGCCCCCGAAGCGGGTTGGCCGTCGGCTGCAGTGCCTTGTTATGCAGTATTACCATATTGTTCAGTAACTTTCCGACCGCCATTGGCCCGAACGGATCGGTTGGAAAAACTTATGCAGTCGCAAGATTGAATTCATATGTATTATCTGAATTTCTGGAAGACACGCGGATCAATCGCCGCAGCGCCGAGCATGCCACCCGATAGCGCTCCAGCGATTCCAGGGCTCATAACGTCCTGGCCCGACAAGAATAGACCGGGAACAGGCGTACGGGCGTTGAGTGCGTCTGACAACATCCGCCGTGGGGTCGTTTCGACGCCATAGAACCCGCCCTTCTCGTGGCCGGTGAATGAGGCGGTGGCAAGTGGAGTGCCAACTTCGCGATAGACAACAAGCGGCGCCAATGCCGGGAACTTTTCCATGAAAAACTTCATCATCCTGGACTCGATACCCTGCTTGAATGCTTCCCACTTGTCGGCGTGCGCCTCAGCACCTTCATCCGCAAATTCGGCTACCGACGACCAATCGGCAAAAACCAGCATTTCACCGGTGTGCTTGTTCGACGGACCTGGATCATGAGCGGGGTCCTTGAGAGACGGAAACGAGACGAACATCATCGAAATTGGCCCACCGTCTGCCGCTGCCCATATGCCGTCATTGGTGTCCCAGCTTTCGTAAAACCAGTGGTTTGAGCGCGTCGCTCCGTGTCGGGCAATGTCTCCCTCGAAGCCGAGAAAGACCTCGAAGTGGCAGATCGACGGCTTGAAAGTGGCTATCTCACGAGCCCAGTGCTGTTCGTGAATTTCCTCCGGTAGCAGGTGCTTCACGGTTTCGCCCGCTCCGATCGCTGAGACGATGAAGGGCGCGTTGAATTCTTCGCCAGTTTTGGTGCGCACGCCTATGGCTTTGCCATCTTCAAGCAATATCTCGCTGACCGGTGTTCCAGTTCGGGCGCTGCCTCCTGCTGCTTCGATAACGGGAACAAGCCCCCTTGCGATGGCAGCGGCACCACCCACGGGGTAGGCGGCTCCGCCGAGATAGTGCCCCATGATGGTGGCATGAATGGCGAAACTCGCTTCTTTTGGTTTGCCACCATAGGTGCCCCACTGTGCCGACAGGACAGCGGCGAGCTTTGGGTTACTGATGAGTTCCGAGATGACCTCGCCAGTCGTACGACTGCACCAACGCTGGATCTTCCTCTTATTCCACCAGTGATGCGCGGAACGAAGCGGCTCGGGCATAGCTCGCTCGACACCAACCATGTGCCCGGCTTCCTCTGCAGACAGCAACGCCTCGAAGTAGGCATCGATTTCAGCACCATCGTCGGGAAACCGGTCTTTGAGCTCCATCTTGTACGCTGAGGCTGGACGCCCTACGGAAATTTCGAATCCATCCGGGAAATGCAGCGTGTCGTAGACGGTACCGACCGAGCGAAACTCGATTGTTCCGCCACTGAGCCAGTCCAGAATCCGGCCCGCAGGTTGGTCAGGGCCGAATGTGCCGCAATAGTGGAGGCCGACATCCCAGGTGAATCCTTCGCGAGTGAAAGCGTGAGTCAGCCCGCCAATCATCTGCGCTTGCTCAAGAAGCAAGACTTTGTGATCCAACCGGGAAAGCGCAGCGGCCGTCGTCATTCCGCCCATGCCGGACCCGATAACAATAACATCGAACTCGTTTGCTGACGTTTTAGCTTTCATTCGACGGCACTCCTCTTCGTCTTATACAAAAAGCGCATGATCTTGCATCGTTCACATCAACCACCTCTAACTCACTCCGTCATTCCCGCGCAGGCGGGAATCCAG
>JAGRAW010000405.1 GCA_020434415.1 Bdellovibrionales bacterium | reverse complement strand
TGGCGATCGATTGTTTCGTCGTCGAAAGCGTCGTGACAATGGTCGGCCACTACATTGACTCCGGTGTAAAAGACTATTCCGTCGAAGCGGCCATCAGCAAGGTGCTGGCTTCCGAAGCAATGTGGCGTACAGGAAACGAGGCGCTACAAATTGCAGGTGGTAATGGGTTCATGAAGGAGTATCCCTACGAGCGGATCATCCGAGATTCGCGGATTAATCTGATCTTCGAAGGGACCAACGAAATTCTCCGACTCTATATTGCCCTTTCAGGTATGAAGGACGCCGGTACTTACCTCAAGGACGTCCTTCGAAGCGCTGAGGGCATTTTCAATGACCCGATCAAAGGATTCGGGGTGCTCTCCGGGTATGCGACAAAGCGGTTCTCGCAGCTGACAAGTTTGGGAAGGGACCGAATAGTGACAGGAGTGCCGTCCGAGCTTCGCGACGAAGTGCGTGTCTTTGAGAACTATACGCTCGAGCTTGGCGGAGCGACTGACGCGGTGCTTCGACGCCATGGGGAGAAGATCATCGGTAAGCAGTTCGCGATGAAGCGACTTGCGGACGTTGTCATCGATCTTTTCGCGGGTTTCTGTGTGCTGTCACGCGTCAGCTCGATGCTGAAAGAGCAGTCGGCAGATCAGTGCGCCCAGCCCTTGGCAATTGCTCGTGTCTTTACGCAGCAGGCGAAGCGACGAATGAATCAAAATCTTAGACGTCTGGTGAAAAATGAAGACGACGATTTGAAGGTGCTCGCGTCCTTCGTCGTCTCCGAAGGGGGATATCCCTGGGATGTATTGTAGCGCATGAAACGAAGCTCGCTCGCGGTCGGGATGGGGATCGGTGTCTGGTGTTTACTTGCGCCTGTCGAGAGTCACGCTCAGTCCGGATCGAAGTTTTCGCAAATTGAATTTGATCGGCCGACGTCGGAGGTCAAGACCGGACAGAAGCTGTCGGTGACGAAAAAACCGGTTGCGAAAGAGACTTCGGTGCCGGAGCCGACGATTCGTTTACTCAACACGGAGGATTTGCTCGGGGAAGCGGCCCAAGCCGAAACGGCGAAGAAGAACCCCGCATCTGCGCCAACGGTCGAGGCCGAACGGAAAGGGAAGGATCAACTGAGCTTCGAGTAGCCTGTCTACCGTTGACCGAGCGTCTCCGGGATATCCTTGCGGACCGGACCGTCATACAGTTTTTTGAAGAGCTCTGCCGCCTGTTTGCCGGCGGAGCTTTGATGGGGATTTAGCGGCAGTACGATGAAGGTCTTGATGTAAAGATCCCCTTTCTCCTTGGTCTCAGAGTCCTCCACACCTCGCCCTTTGACACGCAGCCGACGCCCATCGCTCCAGCCCGGCGGAATGCGAACTTTCACCGGGCCGGTCAACGTCGGCACCTGCAGTTCCGCGCCAAGAATGGCTTCATCGACCGTGACCGGGAGCTTCACTACGATATCCAGCCCCTCTCGTTCAACGAGCGGGTGCGGCTCAATCAGCACCTTCACTCGAATGCGTTGCGGTGGGTGAAGCTCCGTCGCTGGAGCACTCACCCGGAGCGAAGACCCGGCACAAACTCCGGCAGGGATTCGAATGCGGATGACGCGCGGACCATTCTCTTCGTAAAGAGTGACTTCGCGCGCCGTGCCGGTAAGTGACTCCATGGCATTGATTGAAAATTCAACAGTCTTTTCGCCGCGGAGTTCGTTAAGAATCTTCGAGGTGCTGTCACGGCGACTGCTGCCCCCCTCTTGGGTACCTTCCTGGTCTTCGGTCTTCGGTTCGAAAGCTCCGAACACGTTATCCTTGAGGCGTCCGATAAACGAATCACTTCGTCTCATCGACTTCTTCGGTTCTCCGCCGTCTTCCTCTCGCTTGCGAAAAATGGTGCTACCCGAAAAGCGCATTCCGGCACCCGTTCCCGCCTCTTCCTCGGAGAATGCCTCGCCGGTCTTGGCGCTTTGCTCTCGAAGCACATTCCACGCTCGGTCAGAGGAGGTCGTGGCCTGCTGAGAGTTCGCTTGGGCTTGCGTCCGACGATAGGAGTCTACCTTCTCCCGCCGGGAACCTTGGGAGATCTTCGAATCATAGGCGAGTCGACGCTCAGGATCGGACAAGATTTCATACGCTTCTTGGATATCGTGAAACGTCTTGTCGGTGGGGCGATGGCTGCCGCTCGAATCGGGGTGGTATTTGCGCGCGAGGACGCGATACGCACGTTTGATCTCCTCGTGCGGTGCGGTCGGATCGACCTCAAGTATTCGGTAGTAGTCCTTCCTCAAGAATTGTCCTCAGTGGCAAACGAGAGCCCCTTGCCTTTAGAGTCGTTCGCAGTCGCTTCGGATCAAAGAAAACAATGAAATTCCCACACTTTTTCTCCGAAGCGGAATCGCGGTTTTTCTAAGATGGACGGATCGTGCTCATTGGCTGAGCGCCCGATCCAAAAAAGCACAGAATCTACGCGCAATATTGTGCCAGTCGAACTGCACAGCCCGAGAACGACCCGCTTCAGAAAGCTGAGTGAAAAACTCAGGCTCTGAAAACAACCGATCAATGGCCGAGCAAAAGGCTGCCGAATAATCCGCCGTTCCGGGGGATCCCTCGATGAGCATTCCGGCTTCACCGACCGTTTCCGGTAAAGCACCGCGACTCGTGGTGACCACGACGCACCCTGCGGCTTGTGCTTCCATTGCCGTGATGCAACTCGTCTCTTCAAAGGTGTTCGGGTACGCCAGAACGGCTGAACTCATGAATGCGCGAGCCAACTCGCTCTGGCGGACGTTGCCATGCACTGTACAACCGGGGAGGCGCTTCAACACTTCGACAAGCTGTGCATACTGCTGCAGCGCAGAGCGATCGTACTGGCTTGACGCTGCATATACTTTATAGCCGCTGTAGATATGCAGCTCGGCATCCGGGTGTTTCTTGCGAATCTCGAGGTAGAGCTCAGGCAGATGTACCAACCCTCGGTAGGGCGTCGAGGAGTAGATGAGGCGTTTGGGGTGGCGGTTTTCAGAGCCGGAAAAGTCGGCGAGATGAACACCGTTTCGCAGGACATCGGTCTTTTCAAATGGAAAGCCGGATTCCTCGCTAAGTCGTTGCGCGTGCCAGTCGCTGACAGCAAGCAGATAGTCCATCCTTGCTGCTACCCGGTGATCCCCAATACCTACATTTTGCGGTTGGTCGTAGGAGTCGCCTGTCCAAAGCATTTTCACTTTGGCTTCGATCGGAAGCAGCAACGGTTTCCATTCGCGTACGGCGATCAGTGCGTCCACAGGACCGACGTCTCCATATGCCGCAATCGGTAGATAGAGGGGCTCGGCTACTGCCGGATTGGGTAGGCCGCTCAGCACAATCACCCGATGACCGAGCGCGGAGAGCGCTTCAGCAAGCCGGATTACTGCAGTCTCCATGCCGCCAAGCGGACGTTCAGCCAAGGTGTTGGCGTGGAAAGGTAAACAGCCGCTGGGGACGAAAAGGATTTTCACTAGGAATTAGCTCGATTTTGGCTCGACGGTGCCTCGGGCGCCGCGTACTTTACCTTCAGCCCAACATCATAAAGGGACTACAGACGGGGGCTTACGCCTCTCCTCTTCATAGCAAGAAGAGCGATGTTCTTACGAGCACCGACTTTGTTCGGTGCCGCACGATGGGCGGGATGAATTCGAACGGCGATGTCGGCACAGAGGGGGAGAAAAAGGCTCCGGCAGTGCAGTATGTGCACACGGCCGACTTTCCTTCGTTTCTCGACGGGCTCAACGCCTCACTGCTGGTCTCTA
>JAGRAW010000404.1 GCA_020434415.1 Bdellovibrionales bacterium | reverse complement strand
TCAGAGTTGGATGGGATCGGATTTTTCTTACCAGGACCTATCGCGAGATGATGAGCTTCTCGAGCAATATACGCATATGCTGGTCGGGGAGGAGCAGCAGGAGGGCCAAACCGTCTTTCTGATCGAATCTCGTCCCTTGGAAGATGCGCCTGTAGTTTGGGGTAAGGAGCTCCTGCGCATTCGACAGGACAATATCATCTTGTTGCACGAGTTCTACGATCAGGACATGAAACTGGTGAAGCGCCTCGTTGCGAAAGAAATCGGACCATTGGGAGGAAAGCTTTTTCCCAAGGTGCTGCGGATGGAGAATGCAGAAGCACCCTCGGAATGGACCGAGCTGGTGCATGAAGAAGCACAGTTCGACGGAGCACTTCCGGATTCACTCTTCACTCTGTCTAACCTGCGCAATCCCCGTCGCCTTTGACAGGTAAGCGTTGCAGCAACGAGGCAAGGGTTCGGCTATAAAGGAAGAACCGGGACATGGAAGTGACGACAGCGCTACGTATCGGATGGCGCAGTATCGGGAGAAACCGTCGGCGCACGGTGTTGACCCTCCTTGCGATCGGATTTGCTACGGCAGTGCTGGTTTTTTTCGTCGCGCTTCAACTGAGCTCATACAGTGCCTCGATCAATGCGACCACAGCTTTGTTCTCAGGGCACCTACAAGTCCAACGCGCAGGGTATTTAGACCGACCTCAGATTCGGCAGAGCTTTGCGGATCCACGTGCACTGCGAGAAGCTATACTGGGGCTGCCCGGGGTGCGCGCGGGCAGCGTGCGCGGGTTTGGCTTTGCGCTGTTATCCTCTGCCGAGCGTAGTATCGGCGCTCAGCTCGTCGGCGTCGAGCCCGAGCGCGAAGCGCAGGTCTCGAGCATTGCAGGCGTGATCCGTCGCGGACGGTATCTTTCGAGCACGGGAGCCGAGGAAGCCGTTGTCGGAGCATCCTTGGCGCGGAATCTGAAAGTGGACGTTGGTTCGGAGGTGTCCTTCGTCGGCCAAGCACGCGACGGCTCCCTCGCCGCCGCTGTGGTCAGAATAGTCGGCATCTTCGAAAGCGGCTCTCCGGAATTCGACCGCGGAGTCGCTTTTCTGCCGTTCGACTATTTCGCGGAGACGTTCTCGACCGAAGGGCAAGCGCATGCCATTGCACTTCGGCTAGACGATTCGGCCGATGCTGTCGCCCAGGAGCAAACAATTGCTTCGCTGATCAACGGCTCGCGTAAGGATTCCGATGCTTTGGTCGTCCTCCGTTGGGACGAACTAGTCCCGGGGTTGAAGCAGGTTATCGAGCTCGACATGGCATCCGGCTGGCTGTTTTACGTGTCGCTAGTGCTGGTTGTCGGCTTCACGGTCCTGAATACCTTTTTGATGTCTGTCCTCGAAAGGACCAGAGAATTCGGGTTGCTGCTAGCGCTGGGAGCCCGACCGACGCGAATCGGCCTGCAGATTATACTCGAGTGTGGTTTGGTGACCGTCCTCGGGCTGGCGGTCGGAGTAGGCATGGGGACTGTCGCAGTGACGTATTTCGGCCGGTATGGATTCAGCGTCCCGGGAAGCGAGGAGTTGATGCGTGAGTGGAATTTGCCGGCGACGGTATACCCGCGAATGTCGTGGCGTGCCGCCCTGCAAGGACCGAGCGTGTTATTTGCGACGGGCCTCCTCGCGGCCGTCTATCCGGCGCTTCGGGTCCTGCGACTAGTCCCGATAAAGGCACTGAGAGCCACATGATTCGTTCGTTGATGCTGTTTCGTTTGGCTCGTCGTTCGGTGTGGCGCAACAAACGTCGGTCGTTGCTCACTCTCTCCGCGATCGCAGCAGGGATATTGAGCGCCGTGATGTTGGGAGCGCTCGCGCGAGGACTGAGCGACACTGCGATTCGCGCGGCTATCAGAAACCTGACCGGGCACGTCCAGCTGCATGCTCCCGGGTATCTCGATGATCCGTCGATTGAGTATCGACTTCCCGAAGTCTCCGGATCCCTCCAAAGGGTTCTCGACTCTGAGGCGGTAAGCTCGTGGACCCAGCGTGTTCGGGTGCCGGCGGTGTTGCGAAGTGAGCGCGAAGCGACCGGGGTCACATTGCTGGGAGTTTCTCCAGCGAAGGAATTGGACTTGTCCATGCTGGGGGACGCGGCGATTCTTGGGCGAATGGTGAGAGATGAAAATGATGACGGGCTGCTGCTAGGGGTGAAACTCGCCGAGCTCCTCCAAACGGAGATCGGCAAACGCGTCGTGGTACTATCGCAGGGGGCAGATGGGGGTGTCGCGGAGCGGGGCTTCCGTGTGGTGGGATTGTTCGACGCAGAGCTTGAGTCGGCGGAACGGCAGTTCATCTTTACCGGCCGCGTCCCGGCACAGGAGCTATTGGGCATCAAAGGAGAGGTGAGCGAGGTCGTGTTGCTGGGCCAGGATCGTGACGCGCTCGAAGAGCTGCAGCGCACCCTGCAAAGGGCGGCTCCTCGAGCGCAGATCGACGACTGGAAGACCTTGGAGCCGTTTGCGGTAGCGCTGGTCAAAGTGCAAAGCGGATTTCTCTTCATCTGGTATGGGATAGTGATCGTCACGATCTCATTCGGTCTGGTCAATACGCTGTTTATGGCGGTGTTCGAGCGGACCAGGGAGCTGGCGCTGTTGCAAGCACTGGGAATGGTTCCGCACCAGATCGTGCTGCAAATCCTGATCGAGTCTGCGGTACTGCTGGTCGGCGGTGTGCTGCTCGGCAATATCCTGACGTATGTATGTCTTGTATGGCTCTCCGAGGGAATCGACTTAGGTAGTTTCGCGGAGGGCACGCAAATGCTCGGGGTCGGTCGGGTTATCTATCCCAAGCTGCAGTGGGTTGATTGGTCGATTGCGAACAGCCTGATCGTGGGGCTCAGCCTCTTCGCTAGCGTCTTCCCAGCGTGGCATGCGGGTCGGCTGCGACCGGCAGAAGCATTTGCGACCGCTTAGCGCTTATCCATGGAAAGCTCGTAGTAGCAGAGGCAGACGAGTGATAGCTTCCAAATCAATGGGCACCGGACACAATGAAGCCGCCGTCGCGGTTGAGCGCCTCTCGAAGGTCTTTCAGGACGGCGATGTGCGGGTGCAAGCTCTGAAGGAGATTACGCTTGCCATCGCTCCCGCAAGCTTTGCCAGTATTTGCGGCCCGTCAGGCTCCGGGAAGACGACGCTGCTCAATTTGATTGGCGGATTGGATCAGCCGACCACCGGCTCGATCCGGATTGGCGGACGAGCTATCGAAGGGCTGGGTCAGCGAGAGCTTGCCGAGATGAGACTGCGTCATGTGGGGTTCATTTTTCAGGCCTACAACCTGATTCCTGTGCTCTCCGCGCTCGAAAATGTCGCGTTCGTGATGGAGCTGCAGGGTGTCGGTTTACGGGAGCGAGTCGAGCGAGCGCAGGCGATGCTTCGCGATGTGGGGTTGGAGGGCATGGCAAAGCGTCGACCCGGGGAGCTTTCCGGAGGCCAGCAGCAACGCGTAGCAGTGGCGCGCGCCATTGTAAGCGAGCCGGATATCGTACTTGCCGATGAACCCACAGCGAACCTTGACTCCCGCACCGCAGAAAGTCTGCTTGAGCTGATGCAACGGATGAACGAAGAGCGGCAGGTCACGTTTATCTTCTCGACGCATGATGATCTGGTGATGCGCTACGCTCGTCGACTCATTCGTCTCCATGACGGAGAAGTGGAGACGGATGAAGAGAAGGGTAGCTGATGGCGGATTTCAGTAAAGTATGCTGCGCGCTTTCGTCGAGTTTCCTAACGCTGCTACTT
>JAGRAW010000403.1 GCA_020434415.1 Bdellovibrionales bacterium | reverse complement strand
TGGACGCGGGAAGCAACGGGGTGCGACCGATCCTGTTCACCGAACACCATCAGTCGCACGCCGCCTCCGCATTTTATCCATCCCCCTTTCACACCGCCGCCGTACTGTGCCTGGATGGCGTCGGGGAATGGGCTACCACCAGCGTCTGGCTGGGCGATGACAATACCTTGACGCCGCAGTGGGAGATCATTTTCCCGCACTCGCTTGGCCTGCTGTATTCGGCCTTCACCTACTTCACCGGATTCAAGGTCAATTCGGGCGAATACAAACTGATGGGGCTCGCCCCTTACGGCACGCCCCGCTTCGTGGAGGTGATCTTTGACAAGCTTATCGACGTCAAGGAGGACGGCACTTTCCGCATGGACATGCGCTATTTCAACTATTGCCAGGGGCTCACGATGACCTCGAAGGCATTCCATGAGCTTTTTGGCGGAGCACCGCGTAGGCCTGAATCGGAGATCACGCAGCGGGAGATGGATCTTGCGCGATCGATTCAGGAGGTGACGGAGCTTGTCATGCTGAAAATGGCCAAGCACGTGCGCAAGGAGACCGGCGAGCGGAATCTGGTGCTTGCAGGCGGGGTCGCTCTGAATTGCGTCGCCAACGGCAAAATCGCTCGTGAAAGGATCTTTAACCGGATGTGGATTCAGCCGGCTGCCGGCGATGCGGGAGGTGCACTCGGAGCGGCACTCTTTGCTTGGCACCAAGTGCTGGAGAAACCGCGGTCCGTGCAGACGAGTCGTGATGCGCAGCGCGGCTCCTACCTTGGACCTGCCTACAGCACGGATGAAATCGAGAACTGGCTTCGGGAGAAGGGCTATCGCTATCAGCGCTTTGATAACGGAGGCGCGCCCGAAGCTGCTGCCGAGGCGCTGGCAGAAGGAAAGGTAGTCGGCTGGTTTTCCGGCGGGATGGAATTCGGACCGCGAGCGCTCGGAGCGCGCAGCATCATCGGCGATCCGCGGGATCCGAAGATGCAGTCGGTGATGAACTTGAAGATCAAGTATCGAGAGTCGTTCCGTCCTTTTGCACCCTCGTGTCTGAAAGAAGAGCTGGCGACGTATTTCGAACTGGAAGAGGACTCGCCCTACATGCTGCTAGTCGCTCCCGTGCGTGAGGAACGGCGAAAACCAATGTCCTCCGCGCAGCAGTCGCTCTTCGGCATCGAGAAACTGAATGTGCCCCGCAGTGATATACCGGCAGTGACACACGTGGATTATTCGGCTCGGGTCCAAACGGTCGAGCGGTCAGTTGCCCCGAAATATCACGCTCTGATCGACGGCTTTAGGCGCCGTACCGGCTACGGAGTCGTGATCAATACGTCGTTCAACGTGCGCGGCGAACCCATTGTCTGCACCCCGGAAGATGCCTATCGGTGCTTCATGCGCACGGAAATGGATGTCCTGGTGCTTGAAGACTGTCTGTTGCGAAAGGAGGAGCAGCCGGTGCTCGAGCAAGATGGCGATTGGCAAACGGAGTATGAGCTTGACTGAGCAACGAATCGAAAAGTGCAGAGAGTTCGGCGTGTTGATGGCTCTCGTCGCCACGCTGCTCTGTGGGGCCTTTCTCTGGAAGGAGAAAAACGTCGGTGCGCTGGTGGCAGTTTTTGTCTGTTCACTGTTCGTTGTAAGTGCAATCTTCGCTCCGCAAGTGCTCGACACGCCGGAGCGGCTTTGGATGGCCTTCGCCGAACGCCTTTCTGTCGTGACTACCTACATAGTGGTGACGTTGCTGTTCTATTTGGTTATAACCCCAATCGCTTTGCTGCTGCGATTGATCGGCAAGGACCTTTTGCATTTGGGTTTTGACTCCAAGGCGGTGAGCTATTGGGAACCGGTCGAACCGGACGGACCCGCTTCAAGACCATTTGCTCCCTATTAGTGGGATCAGGAGAGAGAGAAAGCGGTGGCTAGATCCAAATTAGGAATGGTGTGGGACTTCTTGCGGGTCCGAAAGAAATGGTGGCTCGCGCCGGTAATCATCTTCGCACTGCTGATCAGCTTGTTGATCGTGCTTGTGGAGGGGTCCGCGGTCGCTCCGTTTATCTACACGCTATTCTAATTATTTACATGCTGTTCTAACCTGAAACATGACTACTTCCAAAATTGCGGTAATCGGTCTTGGCTATGTGGGGCTACCGGTAGCACTCGCTCTTGCCAAAAAGTTTCCCGGCACTGTCGGGTTCGACATCAAACCTGAACGTATTGCCTCTCTCCGTCGCGGTGAAGATTCGAACGGCGATGTCGCCGATGGCGAACTCGACGGAAATCCTCTGCTCTACACCAACGAGGAAGCAGACCTTCAAGGCGCTGACTTCTTTGTGGTGGCCGTGCCGACGCCAATCGACGCTTACCAACGTCCCGATCTGCGTCCGCTACGTTTCGCCTCGGAATTGGTCGGTCGGGTGATCCGGCCGGGAGCATGCATCGTCTTTGAATCGACCGTCTATCCGGGGGTAACTGAAGATTTCTGCGGTCCGATAATCGCCAAGGTATCCGGACTCGAGCGGGGAAAGGACTTTACCCTCGGCTACTCGCCGGAGCGGATCAATCCGGGCGACAGGGAGCATACCCTGGAGCGAATCGTGAAAGTCGTATCCGGGGAAGATGAAGCGACGCTCGAGCGAGTTGCGGGGGTTTACGAGTCCATAATTCAAGCTGGGGTGCATCGAGCGCCGAGTATCAAGGTCGCTGAAGCAGCAAAGGTGATCGAGAACACCCAGCGCGACCTGAACATTGCCTTGATGAACGAGCTGGCGTTGATCTTCGATCGCATCGGCATTTCAACAAAGGACGTGCTCGATGCGGCGGCGACCAAGTGGAACTTTCTTCGGTTCTCTCCGGGACTGGTTGGCGGACACTGTATCGGAGTCGATCCCTATTACCTCACAACAATGGCCGAGCAGCTCGGGTATCGCCCGCAGGTGATCCTCGCAGGTCGACGCATCAACGACGGCATGGGAGCCTTCATCGCACAGCGAGCGGTGAAGTTGATGATTGAATCAGGACGTCGGATCAAAGGCGCCCGGGTCGGTATCCTCGGTTTGACCTTCAAGGAAAACGTCTCTGATATTCGAAACAGCAAGATTCCGGATATCGTTCGGGAGCTGAATGAATACGGCGTGGTTCCACAAGTGCATGATCCGCTCGCCGACCCCGCTGAAGCCAAACACGAGTTCGGTATCACGCTTGTCGAGTTGGAGGAGCTTGCTGAGCTGGATGCGCTGATTTTCGCTGTGGCACACGAGGATTACCTTCAGCAGGGAGTGGCTCGTCTGGAGCAGCTTCTTCAACCGGGCGGAGTGCTTCTCGACGTAAAGGCGTGCATCGATCCGAGCACGCTGAGTGACAACATTAGCTATTGGTGTCTCTAGGCGAGAGCGGGGCCGTACTACAGTTATGACTTCACGTTGGGAAACCGTCAGGCAAGAGCTGATCGAGCAACCGCGGAGCTGGCTTGTCACCGGAGCCGCCGGGTTTATCGGTTCACACCTTGTAGAGACCTTGCTGGAGCATCGCCAGCAAGTGGTCGGAGTCGACAATTTCGCCACGGGCCATCGGAAGAATCTTGAACTCGTGCGGGCGAGAGTGGGGGAGCAAGCGTGGGCCCAGTTCTCGTTTATCGAAGGCGATATCGACTCCATGTCGACCTGCGAAGCGGCGGTTCAGGGAGTTCACTACGTGCTCCATCAGGCGGCCCTCGGTTCTGTGCCGAGGTCGATCAAGGAGCCGGTGGAGTCCAACCGTGCGAATGTCACAGGCTTTCTCACAATGCTCGATGCAGCGAGGAGAGCTGGAA
>JAGRAW010000402.1 GCA_020434415.1 Bdellovibrionales bacterium | reverse complement strand
TCCGTTGCGACCTTCATCGCAGTATCGGCCGCGAAACGCTTCGCCATCGACGACTCCATCGAGGCGCGGTGGCCTTGGTCGATCAGCCAGGCAGCACGATACGTCAGCAGTCGAGCGGCTTCGATCTCCGTCACAGCATCGGCAAGGATGAACTGGACACCCTGAAACTCACCGATTGATTTTCCGAATTGCTTTCGCTCTTTCGCATAGCGCACCGATTCATCCAACGCGCGCCTCGCGATACCCACAGCGATTGCGGCAGTCATCGGACGGGAGATATCGAGCGTCCGCATCGCGATACCGAAGCCTTCCCCTTCCAAGCCGATTCGCGCCGACTCAGGTACAAAGACGTTATCGAAATGGACAGTCGTCGTATTTGAACACCGCTGTCCAAGTTTGTTCTCGTGCGGTCCATGCGACACCCCCTCAGCGGAAGCAGGGACCACGACACAACATATACCCTTATGCTTCTTCTTTGGGTCCAAGGTGGCAAAGACGGTGTACTGGTCAGCCTTCCCGCCGTTGGTAATCCACTGTTTCGTGCCCGAAAGCCGATAGCCACCCTCGACCTTTTCGAGCTTTGTCGACAGGCCTCCTGCATCAGAACCGGCGGAGGGTTCGCTCAAGCAAAATGAAGCCAGAGTCCCTGACTCCGCGATGGGGCTGACAAACTGTCGGTGCTGCTCGGATGTGCCGCCGATAACGATTGGCAGCAGTGCCAGGTCGTTGACGACAATGGATGTAGTAACCCCTGCGCAACCGTATGCCAGCTCTTCAATGACTACATTTGCGCCGACGTTCGACAGCCCGCTTCCGCCTAAAGAATCATCGATTGTGATATTGAGGAAGCCGAGGGAGTGAGCCTTCTTGAGAAGCTCCGATGGGAATGTCGACGCTTCATCAAGCGCCTGGGCGACGGGAATAATCTCGGCCTGGACGAACTTCCGAACGCTCTCGCGAAGAATTGCCTGTTCTTCACCCAGCTCAAACGAGAGCTCGCCCATATGTCCGAAATCCTGAATCGAGTAGGTCTTGGTTCTTTCTCTGGAGCTGACGAGGCGCTCCGACTGTTCGTACGTCTTTAGAGTTTACGGCCTACCTAACTCTTCTCTTCCTCGGTCGTAACGACTTCGGCCTCCGGTCGCGGCGGCTTCGTAAATCGGCGTACGATTCGCCCTCTCGAGAGATCATAGGGGGAGATTTGAATTCGAACATGATCGCCCGGCAGTACTCGAATGTAGTGTTTACGTAATTTGCCGGCGAGATAAGCCAGGAGCTCGTGCCCGTTTTCCAGCTCGACTCGAAAAGTCGTATTCGGAAAACATTCCTTCACGACGCCATTCAGCTCTAAGTGATCGTCTTTTGCCATACAAGAATTGCTGCTACCGCTTTTGCGTGCCCTGTCCTTTTTGATCCCTGCTCTTCATTTCGAAACAGAGACACCTGATAAAATCTGTATCTGCTTCGCGCTCTGCACCGAGAACCCAATGTCCTTCGCCGCCTCCAGCCGCGAGCAGTATCTTGCCCTTTCTCGACGAATGCCTGCCCTTTCTCGACGAATGAATGAATGAAGCGGGAGACTAGCGGTTACACACGCAAATGTGAACCGAAGTAGTTACACGCCATTCCGGTCCGGCAGGCGCTGTTCGCTGCACCAACCGCAGGTAAACAGTCGGGTAACTCTTATGAGGAGCCATGTCAACCTAATCCCCACCTCGCCCGGAGGTCGCCCCGCCCGGAAGTCGCCCCGCCCGGAAGTCGCATAGTGAACCGGAAGCACCGTAGTGAACCGGAGCACCGCTCTCACGAAACGAGCGTTACCGGACAGGATGCATCGTCGAGCCTCACTCGTCGGTGAGAGGCCGCGCCCGCGTAACAACCGGATACACCCCCGGTCTTCACGCTGACCGCGTTCAGCAGCGTCGCTTTGCCGACACCTGCTCTAGCAGTCCACGGGCAAGACCGCAGATCCGTTCTGAGTAGAAAACCGAGTGAAAGGTCCGGCTATTCGTCGCCGTCCCCTCCGTCACCGCCATCACGGCCGGGTCGGCGCTGACCGCCTCGCTTTGGTCCGCCCTTACGCTTTTGTTGTCCGCCACCTTTCTTGCCATTCCCACCGCCACCGGAGGCACGACGGCCGCCCCCGTTTTTACTGCCTCCGCCGCGAGCCATCTCTCCGCCGTTGCCTTTCTGCAAACCACCGCCCAACTGATGCACTGTCAACGGAATGTACCCCGGAGGGTGTTTAGTTTCGTTCATACAATCGATCCGACCAACTTCGCCAATAATCGACACAAGGCAGGCTAGCCTTCTCGACGGCACGGAATATCTCCGCCTGTCGACCGAAGCCTTCTACCGACCCTTGTACCTAGTTTTACTTTTCTCTGCTTTTCATTGCTTTGTCGTAACCGGTGGACTCCTTCGCCCAGACAGCTGTCCCGTGTTCGGACAGCAGGTGCATGACCGGCTGATGCTGCTCGTCGTCGCTTGTCAGTGTCCACTCCGCACGAGCAGCGTCTGCGGGTATAGTCATCAGCTCCAGGTTTGGCCCATGATGAGCGTTTACGTAGATCTCAGCTCACCACGAACATGAGAGGGATATACACACCTCATTTCGAACGCAGGCTCAGAGGGCGCCTACGCGTCGGAATTTGTCATACCGACGTTCCAACAGCTCTTCCAAGCTAATCGTGGATAGTTCCGACAAGTGCTTTGCTATTGCTTTACCGAGAAGCTCTGCTGCTTTGTCCCGATCGCGGTGCGCGCCTCCCGGCGGCTCCTTGATCACTTCGTCGATGATACCCGTTTCATGTAGGGCATGAGCGGTCAATCGTAACGAATCGGCCGCTGTTTCGGCATACCCTCCGACACTCTCGGCTTCACTTTTTCCCCAAAGAATCGAGGCGCAGCCTTCAGGGGTAATCACCGAGTAGGTGGAGTTTTCTAACATAAGTAATCGGTCGCAAATCCCTAATGCTAAAGCCCCTCCGCTGCCGCCTTCGCCGATTACCACCGATAAAATTCGGGTGCGTAGCCCTGCAAGAACCAAGAGATTTCGAGCAATTGCCTCGGCCTGCCCCCGCGCCTCAGCATCCAATCCCGGATATGCGCCCTGTGTATCGATGAGGAGCAACAGCGGGAGGTTGAATTTCTCTGCAAGCTTGAACAGACGTTGGGCCTTGCGATTCCCCTCCGGTCGGGTCATCCCAAAATTGCGGCGTAAACGCTCCTGCGTGTTTCGCCCACGTTGGTGGCCCACTACTACTATCGGACGCGAGTCGAACTTGGCAACACCACCGACAATTGCCGGGTCGTCGCCGAAAAGTCGGTCTCCATGAAGTTCTACAAAGTCGGTTAAAATTCGTTCGATATAATCGAGCGTGAACGGTCGCTCGAAATGACGGGACAAGCGCACTCGCTGATAGGCCGTCAGCCCACCGTACACGTCCGCTCGAACTTTTTCTAATCGCTTCTCAAGTCGCTCAACTTCATTGGTCTGTGACAGATCGCCGCCTTCCACAAGCGAGCGAGCTCGTAAGAGCTCTTCTTCGACCTCCACTACCGGTCGTTCAAAATCAAGATACTGACTGAAATCATGCATGCGAAGTAACCCTTGCCTAGAGCGGTCTCATCATTGCGATTCACTGGGCATCTGGTGTCCTGCTTCATTAATTCGCTGAAAAAGTGCAGGACACTTCTCGCGGCGCGCTCCAGCTACTTGGCGCGTATCCGTGGATAAGCTCTTGGAGCTTATCCACGAATAAATCTGCTCTCAAAAACTTTCAATCCACCACGGATGTAACATTCCAC
>JAGRAW010000401.1 GCA_020434415.1 Bdellovibrionales bacterium | reverse complement strand
GTCACTAACTCTCTCCGGTTCCGAGCTAGTCCGTTGTGCTTCTCGAACCGAGCGCTCGAATTGGGGTTCGTCCCACTCGACCGACGAGTCGCCTGCAGGCCCCTGTTCCGGATAGGGTTCGTTCCACTCGACTCCAAAGGAAGGCGCTCCAGAAGAAGTCGTCTGCTCGAACGCTTGAGCAGCAGGGACTTCTTCCTCCGGCTCACCGAGCAGGGAACTCAGTGAGGGCTGTTGCTGCTCGACGCCCCCGGCTCTTGCCGAAACTTTGGGCGGCCGCTGTACTTCTGACTCCTCGGTCGCGTCAAAAGCCTTCGCCCAGGAGAATCCGCCGCTCCAGTCGTCGTCATCTTCTCCTACCGGTTTAATGGTAGTTTTCGTGGTCATCTTTCCTTTCGAAAGAGCGCCACTTGGCGAAGCATCCGTCGGGATAGCGGTCGCCTTTGCGGAAGTGCCGGTCACTCTGTGCCCTAAGCTCCCAGAAGTAGGCTCACCGGAAGTGGGCTCCCCTGAAGTAGGCTTCAAGGAAGGGGAGCTCATTGCTCCCGGATTAGCGGCTCGAGGGGATGAAGCTTGCGTGGTCGCCGCGGCGCTGGGGCGGCTCATGTATTCGTGCTGAGGATGCTCCGTCGGGTCTACTTCGTAGAGGTCTTCCGCATCGCGGAGGCTAGCCCATTGAGCAGTCCCAGGCATCTCGTCTTCATCGATAATTTCAGCATCGATCGCGTCGGCACTCGATGTCTGAAGCACGGAAGAGGCTTGGGAAGTCACGGAGCGACGTTCACTGAAATCGACTTCGTAGGGCTCCTCACCGGCACCTGAGGGCCAGGTTGCCCGAATCGCGGCTTGCTCTTCCTCATCGTCAAGAAGCTTGCGCCGATCATTGGAAGCTTCGGTCAGACTGAAGCGCTTTTCAAAGTCCTGCTCCTCCTGGTCGGGAAGCAGCTCGAGCTGTTCGGCATCCGGCTCGTCGTCCTCTTCAAGTTGCGACTCGTCAAAGAGAAACGCGGCAGAGGGCGAGCGGGCCAGGCCACTACCTACCTGACCGCTCCCCGACAACAGAGCGGAATCTTCAGTCTCTTCCTCGTCTATAACGGGCGGTTCGAACTCTTGCGTCGGCTCTTCATCCGTCGCGGCAACCGCTTGGTCACTCGAAAACGCTGGGCTGGGAGCAGCTACATCAACGGCAGACAGCGCTTCCTCTGCCCGTCGTGCATCATTCAGATCGAATACGTGCCCACATCGGGAGCAGTGGAACCTCGGATTCTCTACTTCCGCTAGCTGCTGAGCATCTACCGCGAATTTAGTCTGACAGGAAGGACAGCCGATGATCATAGTAGTTGTTTCACTGAGCCCAGTATGCCACCTACACCAGTATCACGTTTACGGAGAAGCGCCCTCATCGCGATACTGCGCTCGGCAATTTGGTGACTACAGCGTAATGGTGACGTCAGCGTATGTTCTACAGGGCATGTTCTACAGGGCAACGTATGCTCTACAGGGCGATTCGCCCGCTAAGTAAACTGTGGTGACCATATTGTGCCACACGCGTATGCAATGCGTAAGTCTTATTCCATCTGTGTGCTTTGCTGGCGATCTCCTCACGGCAATCGGTCGTCCAGTCGCTCGTTGTGCGATCGGGGCGAGAATTTCTTAGGGTCGCAATGGGAATTACTTGAGTAATGCGCATCGGTATCTATCTGGGCCGCCATCACGCGGGGGGCGGGGGCATGGGCGTCTACGCTCGCTCGCTCGTTCGGAACCTGGTCTGCCTACTGGAGCGCGCCGATCTCCGTGAAATGGAAGTCGTCTTCTACGGCGACTCGGCCATTCTGACACCGGAGCTCTTGGATGAGATTGAGTTAGCGCCGGTGTTAAGCTCGGTGGCGCGCCCTTCTGTGCCGTTGTTTGCATCGAGTTACTTCCGACCATTACCGAACGGTGCCCGCGTTCGTATCTTGGTCCGCCTGCTCGGGGAGCGCTTTGGAAGGAAATTGCAGGCGACGCTCGACCAAGCGGTCGTGCCGATTCTGATTAGGCTCGATCGTATCGATGTGCTCCACAGCCTTGCCAACTGTGGATTCTTTTTTGGCGGCGTTCCGCAGCTCATAACGGTCCACGACGTGTTTCAGGCGTGGCCGGACTACACCTCCGAGCCGGGGCGCCGCTCGTGGGGCTTGTCGGCGCAGCACTACTACCGTCTGCTTTTCCGAAGACAGTTTTCAACCGCCGCGCATATCATCACCGACACAAAAGGCGTAGCGGATGAAGTGGTGCGACGGTACCGTTTCGATGCCGGGAGAATTTCCGTCATCCCGCTCGGACTTGATGAAGTCTTCCTAGATGCTTTCAATGATTTACGCCGTAGCGCGGTCTCTCGACAGCAGCACGAAGCTCCTGCGGTAGGACGTCCGCCCGGCTATGCGTTGGTATTTGCTTCTCCGGACCCCCGGAAGAATTTTGAGCGGACGTGGCAAGCATGGCTCGCGCTGCCGGACGCGGAACGCAAGCGAGGTGCGGTGATTGTCTGTGCGGATTCCTCGCTTCGACGCAGGATCCAAAAACGGATAGTTCGAGATGGTCTCGAGTCCTACGTGACGGTTCTGGACTGGGTCGATAGGAGCCGGTTGCCGGCGCTGTACCGAGATGCCGGGGCGAGCGTACTTCCTACCTTGGCGGAGGGGTTTGGCTTCCCTGCAGTCGAGTCATTGGCGCTCGGGACCCCCGTGGTCAGCGCACCCTTGGAGATACTTCGACGAGGAAACGACTTTCTGCCGCTCGTCTACCCCTGCGACCCCTTGGACCCCGCGAGTATCACCCGAGCGATAGGGGACGCGCTCTACGCAAAAGGCGGGCTCGCGATGAGCGCGCAGCCCAAAATGTCCGTGACTCCGGCCAGTAACGGTGCTCCTCGCCCACGAGCCATGCGTGATGCGATTGAAGAAACGGTTGCGGTATATAAGCAGGTTGTGATGCGCTACGCAGTGCGCAAGCGGTAGACGCAACGCGCTAGGAGGAACAGCTGATGACCACTACTTCGTCCGATAAGAAGGGAAACGCTCGCCCTACGAAAGAAAGCACTGGTGCCGTTCTCGGTGCCGACGCTTCGCGCGGTAACATCGCAGGAAATCCCGAGCTCGCAGCAAACGACGACGGGTCGCTGTTCTCGGATGCGCTGAAGCAGCTCGATCAAGCGCTTCAGCATGTGTCCTTGGAACAGGACACTTTGGAGCTGTTGCGAGCGCCCAAGTTTGTTTTCTCTTTCTCCGTTCCGGTTCGGCGCGATGACGGCTCCTTGGCAGTGTTCAAGGGGTATCGGGTCCAGTACAACGATTTTTGCGGTCCTTGTAAGGGAGGCATTCGCTTTCATCCGTCAGTCAACCTTGATGAAGTGCAGTCACTCGCATTTTGGATGACGGTAAAAACGGCGGTCGTTCAACTGCCGTTCGGCGGCGGCAAGGGCGGCGTGATCTGCGACCCGCACAACCTGAGCGCCCGCGAGCAGGAGCAGATCTGCCGTGGCTGGATCCGGCAGCTCGCCCGCAACGTGGGCCCCGTGTCCGACGTGCCCGCGCCCGACGTCATGACCAACCCCCAGCACATGCTGTGGATGCTCGACGAATACGAGCACATCGCCGGCGGCCACTACCCCGGCATGATCACCGGCAAGCCCGTGGGCATGGGCGGCTCCCTCGGCCGCACCGAGGCCACGGGCTACGGCGTGGTCTACTGCCTGCGGGAGGCCCTGGCCGAGAAGGGGCTCGCGGCCGCCGACACCACCGCCAGCGTGCAGGGCTTCGGCAACGTGGCGCAGTACGCCATCGAGGCCTACCAGCAG
>JAGRAW010000400.1 GCA_020434415.1 Bdellovibrionales bacterium | reverse complement strand
CCTTCTCTCCTTACACACTTCTAACCTACACCTTCTTGCAACCACCTCCACCCTTGTAACTAACTACCCTTCGCAAAACCTGTCTGGGCCCGGAACCATCGAACAATGCCGTGCACCGCCTACGATTGCATTACTGACGCCCCGACGTTCGCGCCTGCACGTAAGAACTGAAAAGGCTATACGGTACTTCCCCTGGAATTCCCAGTATAGCAGGTCCCGCGCCTCGAACTCGCCATGCAGAAACAAAAAACTCGATCCCCCTCGTTCTTCGGCATTCCGCTGCGGAGCCTTTGACGATACACGAGCAAAGAGCCCCTACCTTGATCGCCGTCATCACAATACTGGTTCATCTTCGCCTTCCAGCCGGGCAGTGTGGTCCGACTCGCAATGCGGGATGGTGAAGTAAAAAGTCGCCCCACCTCCCGATGACGATTCGGCCCAGATGCTGCCGCCATACGACTCGACGATGCGCTTGCATATCGCGAGCCCGATGCCCGTCCCCGGATAACGGGCACGAGAATGCAACCGCTGGAAAATCTCGAAGATTCGGTCTTTATACTTGGGATCAAACCCGATGCCGTTATCACGGACGAAAAACTCCAGCCCATCAGGGCCTTGACGACTCCCGAAAATCACCTGCGGACCGTCTGTTCGGCGATACTTGACCGCATTGCTCAGCAGATTTCCAAAAAGCTGCGCAAGGCGTGCCTGATGCGCCCGGACGGTCGGAAGCGATTCAAAATGCACCTCCACGCCCGCTTCGTTAATCGTCACCATCATGTCCGCAACAACAGAACGCACCAAATGTTCGAGGTCGAGCAGCTCGGTGGCATGAGCTTCACTTGACTGAACGCGAGAATACGCCAGCAAATCGCGAATCAATTCGCTCATCCGGTCCGCACCGGCAACTGCGAAGTCGACAAATTGCCGACCGTCATCGTCCAGGGCCGCTCCGTAGCGCTCTTTGAGTAACGTACAGAAACTCGAGACCTGACGCAGAGGTTCTTGAAGATCGTGGGATGCCAAATAGGCGAAACTCTCCAGCTCGGAGTTAGAGCGTGACAATTCCCTTCGCTGTTCCTCCAGCTTCAGGTTGGCTTGGCGCAGTTCCTCGGTTCGCGCAGCTACACGATCCTCCAGCTCGTCCTTCGCCTGTTGTAGCTGTAGCTCGGTTTCTCGGCGCTGCTCAATTTCGCGGCGGAGCTGAGTCGGGCTGGGCAAGGCGACGGCTTTGGGAACCAATGGCCAAAGCAGCACCGCCGTGGTCACCGACACGAGCGCGGTAAATACCTTGACGATTCCTTCGACTCTGTATGTTCCGTACCAGGTAGTCCAAATATCGAACAGGTGAGTCGTGCCGCAGGCGAAAATGAACGACGCGAACAGGACGAACATCCAGTTGAACGCGAGGTCTTCCCGACGCCGTACGAAGGTCACCAACGCAAGCGGGATCGAATAGTACGCAAGTGCGATCATCAGATCCGACCCGACGTGCAGCCAAAGAATTTCCGGCTTCCACAGGAAGCAATGGCCGTGAGGCATGAAATCGGACTGAAAAAGCCGAGCGAAAAACTCAATCATTGCTGGTCGCCCCTGTCGTTCGTTGTTGGCCCTTCGGCGAATGCGGCCGAGCGCCTAGAAACCGTAACACGGCGTGAAGTGCGCTTCTACTGAACAACACGCAGAGGACGGCCGCACGTCGGGGCTGGCTGAAGCGTTTCGGCTGAGGTACACATCGTACATCTAACCATAAACTCGCGTGGTTCGGACCCGTGCCTTGACGAGCATCAAGTTTGAAGTGTGCTCTTCGACTTCGAGGTGGTCGAACGCATCGAATACGATGGGGAACCAAAACGAAACGAGCAGTTGTCCGTGAAAGCAGCCGACACAGCCCAGCAGAGCGAGCAGGCGACGCCGCACCGACGGCGCAGTTCGCTTCGGGAATCGATCAGAGACGGAAAAGCCTACGCGGTCAGCATCGGCTTTGGAGAAACCTACTTCGGTCCCTTCGCCGTCTTTTTGGGAGCAAGCACTCTCTTTATCGGCACGAGAGCAACGCTACCACCGCTTCTCGGCGGAGTGTTTCAGGGCGTCAGTGTCTGGCTCACCGAACGCTTCCGACGGCGGCGGGCCATTGTCTCGATTGCCGCGTATCTTCACGCCCTAACGCTGGCGGCAATGGCCCTGATTCCGCTTGTGATCCATACGCCGCAAGCATCCTCCGTCGCTGTGTTCGTGATTGCCAGTTGCTATTTCTTGCTTGCCGGCTGCATCGCTCCACCGTGGAGTAGTCTGATTGGTGACCTCGTCCCAGCACGACGCCGCGGCAGGTTCTTCGGACTGCGAACCAAATATGTGGCAATTTACGCGTTTGCTTCCGTGGTCGCTGGAGGCACGCTCCTCGACCTCTTCCATCGCCTACATCTTGAGAGCTATGGTTTCGTCGCAGTATTCCTGATAGCCGCTGTTGCTCGCGGTATTTCCGCACACGCGCTTTCTCATCATGCCGACATTGCTTACGAACCGGCCCCCGAGAGTAGGTTCACGTTCTGGCAATTCATCCGCCGTGCACCGCGGTCCAACTTCGCCAAGTTTGTCTTTTTCTATGCGGGAATCAACTGTGCGGTCGCTGTAGCGGGCCCCTACTTCGCGGTCTATATGCTGCGAGAGCTTGAGCTACCGTATATAGAGTTCATGATCATCGTTGCCTCAGCCACCGTGCCGCAGTTTTTGACGGTGAGGTATTGGGGCGTTCTTAACGACCGATTTGGCAGCAAACAGATACTAAATACTTGCGCATACGGTGTGAGTGTCGTGCCTTTTCTGTGGTTCTTTTCACCGAACCCGTTCTACCTCTGCATCGTACAAGCCTATTCGGGGATTGTCTGGTCCGGGTATAACCTGGCAGCGCAAAATTTCATGTTCGACGCCGTCTCTCCCCCGAAGCGTGCGCGCTGCATGGCCTACCAAAACGTCGTCAATGGGGGCTTCGTTTTCCTGGGTTCAATGCTCGGCGGTGGGTTGGCCACTGTCCTCCCGAAGGTAATTGAGAGGTTCGATACGCAGCACCTGGCCCCCTCGCCTTTCCTGCTACTCTTCGGAATTTCCGGATGCCTCCGCCTAGTCTGCGCCGGTTATTTTCTGTCTCGCTTCCATGAGGTGCGAGCCCAGGTGGCTCCGAAATCTGCGTATCCCCTGGTCTTTCGGGTCACCCACTTCCGTCCCATCGTCGGAGCGATGTTCGGCATCGTGGCCGGCGGCTACAAGCGCCGAAGTAAGCGGCTGGGCGACAAGCCGATGGAGCATTGAACCAGACGGGCAGCTTTCCTTTTGTATCCAATGCCATGACTTGTTACATCTAATGCTCCGGCGGCAGAGGACCGCAGAGCGCTGTAGAAGCCGATCGGCGCTTATGAGGAGAGAGACATCGATGGGAACGACTGAAGCCACCCCCAAACCGTTCGAGAAGCGGCGATTCCTATTCGTATCGATTGATGCGCTGATCACCGACATCGCCTGGCGAGTCGCCCAAGAAGGTCACGAGGTAAAATATTTCATCGAAAGCCCTGCTGAAAAAAGCACCGGTGACGGATTTGTTCCAAAGGTGGACGACTGGGAATCCGAAGTTGCTTGGGCTGACGTGATCGTGTTCGACGACGTGCTGGGGCAAGGAGCGAAGGCGCACCAGCTGAGACAAGACGGTAAAGCTGTGGTCGGCGGCACCCCCTATACCGACCGTCTGGAGGATGATCGGACCTTCGGGCAAGAGGAGCTCAAGAAGCACGGGATTAACGTCATCCCCTTCCAGGATTTCGATTCCTTCGATGCCGCAATCGAC
>JAGRAW010000003.1:19207-40838 GCA_020434415.1 Bdellovibrionales bacterium | reverse complement strand
TCGTAGTAAGCAGAAATCCGCCAGCGAACGAAGCATCGAATGACCCAGGCCTTAGCAACCCCACAGAGAACGCCGGAGCCCGACGCTGATCCACGTGCTGATCACCGCGCGAGGAGTGCTGAGGAGTCGGCGGAGGCTTCTACTCGGGAAGCGACTATTGCCTTTCCGCATACCAACGTGCCGGTTGCACGCTTTTTCCAAAATTCGCTCCAGGCACTTGCTGATGCACGGAAGCTCCAGGAGCTTGCGGCAAGCGGGGATAAAGAGGCATTCGAGAAGCTCGACGCCGAGATGCGGCGGCGCCAGGGGTATGGTCCTCGAAGTACTGGCCGTCCGCTGAAACTTGATGATCCAACACCGGACGCATCCCCAGCGAGTCCTTCGATTCTGCCCGAAACCGAGGGCGCTGCCGCGGCACCCAAGGAGGAGCCGGGCATTGTTCGTAAAACAGCCGATAAATTTCTTGGTGGGGACGGGCAGAGTTTCGCGGATAAGGTGCTCGAACACACATTTCAACACCATGCGCGCATCACGTCTGACGACGTCGGAGAAGCTGCGAAGGAAGTGGGGGCCAAAGTCGGTCAAGTGGCGGACAAGGTCGCGGGGCTAGTCGGTTTCGACAGTGCCAATATCCTGAAAGCGCTGGATGAAAACATCGTCCGCGTTCCCGAAGGTCCGAATTTCCACCGTGACTATGCTGATTTGATGGCTGCCAGGGCCGTTGACCAAATCGAAATGCTGGTTGCAGGTTTGGAGCAGTCCAATCCTTTTCTCTCGCCGGGATTGCTCCCGGTCGATATGCAGCGGCTGGCGACCGTGATGACCATGCTTCGCATTTCGGACGAGAGCGAATGGCAGCAGCAGCTTCCCGAGTATCAACAGCTGGTCGAAACGATGAAGAAGATGCCCGCTTCACTCTTCGGTGAAATGGGTTTCAAGACAGAGACAGGCGCCATCGGCATGGATGACCGCCTTCTGGCGCGTGAGCTCGGCGTCGTCGGCTTCCTTGATCCTCTTTTGCGGCAGCCGGATCCGTTCCGCGGAGAAACCCACGATGATCTGAATTTTCTGATGGTCTCGGCGTATTACAATGTCTTCAAGGAGATGTTGGGCATTCGCACAGAATATCGGAGTGCTATTGCCGCTGCCACCTCTCCGGAGGAAGTCTCCGCCGCAACAACCGCATTCTGGGACAATTTCAATACCTATCGAAACGGTCTCGATCTTGATCGCTTGGCAACGGTCTCTGTTGCCCGCGGCTTGATCTCGGGCATGGATGGAGCAGTGTTGCCGAATAGTCCGGAAGCGGCGACGGCACTCCAGCTCTGGGCTGAGCTTGAACGACGACAAGCGCCGGAAGGAGCCCTAGTCAGTCAGAGCGCGATTCGCAGTGTCACCAACGATTTCAGCAGTGTCTTCGAGCAACGGTTGCTCGACGGAGTGAACGAGTCAGAAAAGGCCCGACTCCGGGAGCTTTGGAGCACCAACCGAGCCGAACAGCTCCTTGGAGCGCCCCTACAAGAGGCGTCGGAAGCATCGCTTCAGCAGGCGCTTGACAAGGTAGCCCAAGGACAGGACGTGCTTTTCATCGACGAGGTGCGCGGATTCTATACCCAGCTCTCCAGTCAGCTCAAACCGTATGATCTACTTGCACGCTCCCTCAGCAGCTTGGAGGCAGGCGCTCAGCATCAGCACGTTGCGGATAATCTTGTCGGGTCGGTTACGTTGAGGCCGGCAAAGGAGGGCCTTGCCGAAGTTGTGGAAGGCAAGCCGTTCCAACAGGCCGTGCAGGCGTTTGACAAAGTATTTGCCGAGATCGAAGCAGTAGCGGTGGATGAGCTAAAAGTCGGTCCCAATAATATTCTAAGTTATCTAACGCATTACAAAGCGCTCAACGCCGGCGATGAGTTTCTCGCAGAAAACGCGCAGAACGCTGTCAACAGCTTCGCTCGGCTGTATAGCTCGCTTGTCCCGCAATTAAAACTCCTGCTTGCAGCAGGAGCGCCTGCCGGGTCACCCGCGCCGGAGGCCCCTGCCGCACAAGACGGCAATTGATGTGGTTTTGCTTCTCCTCGGCCACAACACGAGCGGACTTCGGCAGCACTACGACACGGGAGACTATTTGCCGTAGAAGCGCGGCGCTCTTGCGACGTGACCCAATGGCTAGCTAAGTTCTCCAACTTCTGAAATTGCCGAAGTCGTGTGATTATGTAGCAAATACAGGTAGATAAAGCTATTTACTGAAAGATTAACTGAATACTTAATAGCAAATAACAACACTTTATGTTACTGTATTTACGTGAAGAACTATCTAAATCGAATTCTGGGGCGAGTGCTTTCCGGAGAGGTGGTTGTTAAGCAGATCGATCCGGGACAACTTCAGCTCAAACTTCCAGCGCTCATCACACGACACTATGACTTTTCGCTGGCAGCCGCTCCCCAGCTCTCCAAAACCCTGCTCCTAGCCGAACCTCGACGCGAGCTACCCCCGAGGGTGTTGGAGCAACATTTCAGATTGATGGCAACGCAACATCCATCACCTGTTCTCTACTATTTTGAAAATCTATCTGCTCATAAGCGCCGCCAGCTTCGAAAAGCAAATGTGCAGTTCTTGGTGGGAGATAGATTTCTCTTTGCACCGCAGCTCGGGTTTATTGGCGATGACCCGGCACTGAAGATGCGCTTTGAAGATGTTCTGGAATCGAAACGCCTTCGTCCACTTTCCGAGTCGATTGTAATTGGACAGTTGCTTGACGAGCGCTTCGAGGGATTAAGCGGCAAGGAGATCTCTGAACAGTTGCATGTGTCCCCGGCCGCCGTCAGCCAGTCACTTGCAGAACTTGAGAGAAATGAGTTTGTCTTCTTGGAGCGAAGCGGCAGAGTAAAGCTGGCCCATTTCCCGGATCGCAGCCAATTGTGGCATGAAGCACAGAGAAAGCTGAGCAATCCGGTTGAAGCTGAAATTCTAATCGAATCGCTTCCTGACAACGCAGTGAAGGCCGGACTAAGCGCGCTGTCTGAACTCACTATGCTGGTAGATAATGATGCTCCTACCTTTGCGCTAGCGAAGACCGAATTCAACTATTTCATCGAGAATAACGACGCATCGAAGCTATCAAGCAAAGCAAACTATCGCCTGCAAAGCTGGCGCCGGGAGCCGAAGTTGTTTGCAGACCTCGGGCGAGTTGACCCAATATCCCTTTACTTGACCCTAAGGACTTCTGAAGACGAGCGCGTTCTAAAGGAGCTTGGAATGTTGCTTTCCGTTATCGGTCTGGAGTTGAGCAATGCCTGATATCAGAGACAGCGTCCAGGTGAAGTTCCCCCTCTAAATCGCCGCACTTGAAAGTTAGGTCCTCTCGCGTAAAACACGTAGAAAGGAGGACTGAAAGGATGCGAAAAAGACGCTTCAAGGAAGAGCAAATCGTCTCGATTCTGAAAGAGGCAGAGAGTGGAGTTCCGGTGAAGGACCTCTGCCGAAAGCATGGGGTGAGCGATGCAACGTTCTACACCTGGCGGAAGAAGTACGGCGGAATGGAGGTCGGTGACGCGAAAAAGCTGCGCGGACTCGAGGAGGAGAATCGACAGCTGAAGAAGCTGCTCGCGGAGACGATGCTTGAGAATGCAGCAATCAAGGATGTGCTTTCAAAAAAGTGGTAACGCCTGATGCTCGCCGCGGTGTCGTAAAGCACCTCCGGGAGCGGTGGCAGTTTTCAGAGCGCAAGGCGTGTCGAATAGCCCGGATATCGCACTCCGTGATTCGCTACAAGAAAAAGCCGGACGGGAATGCCGACCTGCGAAGGAGGCTGCATGAGCTCGCGCAAGCGTATCCCCGTTTTGGCTCGCCGATGCTGTATTCGATGCTTCGGAACGAGGGACTGAAAGTGAACCATAAGCGAGTAGAAAGGCTTTATCGCGAGGAGAAGCTGGCTCTACGTCGTAAGCGGCGTCGGAAGTTCTCGGCGATAAGAGCCGTGCCGCCGCGTGCGACTGAACCGATGGAGTGCATTGCGTTGGACTTCATGAGCGACTCGACGGTCGGCGGAAGAAAGCTGCGAGTGCTAACGGTCGTGGACGAATATTCGAAGCTCTCCCCCGCTATTGCAGTTGGCTTTTCACTTACCAGCCGCGATGTGGTGAGGGAACTGAACCGGATCGCAGTTACTCTCGGGCTACCGAAACGTCTGCGTATGGATAATGGACCGGAGTTTCGCAGCAGGGCGGTCGTTGAGTGGGCGCTGCATCATGGGGTCCGGCTCGACTACATTCAACCAGGAAAGCCGACGCAGAACGCCTTCATCGAATCATTTAACGCTCGCTTTCGCGAGGAGTGTTTGGATCAGGAGCTGTTTCTCAATCTCGACGATGCTCGGCGAAAAGCAGAAAGCTGGCGGAGCTTCTACAACAATTTCCGACCGCATTCCGCGCTCGGGGGCATGCCCCCGAGGCAGTTCGTTATGCGGCAGGAGGAACGAACAGCGACCGGCACCTAACTTACTAACGCTGCGATTCGAGGGGGAACTTCACAGGGATTAGCCCATTTCAGCGAGCACTTCACCGAAGAGACCGAACATTTTGTGGTGATTGGCGGCATCGCTGCAATGTTTTGTCTGGAAGATTCCGGAGTAAGGGCCCGTGCAACTAAAGACATCGATCTGGTGCTTCTCAGTAATCCGAATATTTCGTTTGCCGAAAAGCTAAGAGCCTATGTGCGAAGTGGAGGATACGAAATCTCTCTAAGCGAAGACGAGAAGGTGAAAAACTACCGATTCAACAAACCAAAAGATGAGCAATATCCTTTCCAAATCGAAATTCTCTCGACATCGGCTTTTGAGTTCGAACTTCGGCCCGGCCAGCAAATTATTCCGATTGAGACTTCACACGGTCTCGGGAGCCTTTCTGCGATCCTGATGGACAAGGATTACCACGACTTGGTGAGGTCCGATGTTCTAATCATCCATAAATTGCCGGTCGCCGGGATTTCATCTCTTATTCCGCTAAAAGCCCGAGCATTTCTTGATCTGAGCAAGCGACGAGAGAAAGGCGAGGGGGTGAAGGGCACCGACATCGCGAAGCATCGAAAAGATGTATTTCGACTTGTTTCGGTGTTACCAGAACAGAACATTTCGCTACCGGATTCGGTTGCGACGGATCTAAGGGAATTCTTTTCGCATGCAGAGATAGCCGGGACCAAAGCGACTACACTCGGTGACGTCCTTGGTCTGCAGACTTCTATCGACGAGCTGTCTGAACTCGCCGCCCGATACTTTTCACTTTAAGTCTCTAATTCCGTCCCGGGGAGTGTGTGGTGTCATTTATCAAAAGGGGTCCCTGCACTGATCGCTTATCGCAAGGAAGCATGGGCGCAGTGGCGGGCCGTTGTGGGACCTCGAAGGAAGCACGTAAGCGTTCAGGTGACGCTTACGGAAACAACCTTTCTCGAACTGCGCTGCGAGCAGGACTTTTGTCTTTGGCAACTATCTCGGCAAGAGATGCAACGTGAGATAGGCCAGAGTGAGAAACATCACCCACATCGGCCATGCCAGCGGGTAGGTCTTGAACGACCAGAAAAAAGCCTGTCCGGCCGGCGTGAACATCAGAAGGAGCATGCAGATTCCAGCGACTGCTCCAATAACGAAGCGAACGATTTGAGCCCGCTCAACGCGCCTGATGGCGTGGTCATCGATGTAGCGATGGCGCCTATGTCCTGCCGGACGCCTGCGAAGCACAGCGGTCAGTGCAATCAATGCCCCGCTGCAGGCAAGAGTAAGTAAAACCGTAATAAATAACGACATTTCATTCTCCTCGTGGATTGAAGTGTGTCTTTGAATTCAGGGCCGCACCACTGCTCGCTCGGGCATCCGACCGAGCAGTAGAGGCGATGGAAAGGACCGGGTGGAGGGGGGAAAGAACGTGTCGCAATTGTAGAGGAATCTTGGGTAAAAGTCGCCATAACCGCTAAGAAAGTCGCTATTTCTTATTGAGCACTGATTTGAGGCAGGGTTCAATAACATCCATAAGCGGCCAAAGTGTCGCGAGAGACGGCTACTACGGCTGGTTTTGTGAGGAGTCTTCAGGGGTTGCGATGGCGGCGGCTAGCACAAACAAATCCTCGGTTGCAAAGCTTCCGGAGCGGTTTTCGGCAGAGCATATCTATCAGCTTGGATTTGCCGTCGGCCGGCGCTCCGCTCAGTATCGTCGCGTCTTTCGTCAATGTGCTCGGGAGTTCCTAGATACTCTGGCTGAAACAGATCCCGCAGCTCCGCTCGTGGAGCCATTGTCGGGCCTGCCTTTGGAACAGGCTGAACACCTTGCCTCGCACTGGGCAAACTACATCGGACCTCGTTTCATGCTGCCCTATGCCGAGCTTTACCGGCACTGGTATAGCTCGGACGCTCCGTGCGCGAGCGAATACCATCACCCGTATCTACTTCATGCCCCTCTTGGGATTCAGCGCGCCATTGCTGGGGAGCTGCGCCAGGTGGCGCCGGAAGTGTTCGATCTTCTCATGGTGGTTCGCCCGGCGCTGGGCTTCACTTTTGAGCAACTGTGCCATCCGTTGTCCTCTGCCGGGGGGTCGCTTTCCGGAGGGTCGCATTCGAACGGAACGTCTGCCAATGGGTCTTCTTCAAAAGAGATGCAGGGGCCTAAAGAACCAGCCGGGCCGGAAGGAGTGTTGAGCGGGAGTGAGGAGTATTACCAGTCTCTGCTGAATGTCCTCTATCGCGCTCTGGTCGGTGCAGACGGAGAGGAACTCGCCGTGCGGCACAAGGCGTTTCTTCAAGCTGTCCGCAGTCCTTACCGCGAGTGGTTTGACATGGCGCAGTACTTCGAACTCGATGCGCGAGTCGGTGTTTCTGAATCGGCCGTACTGATAGCGCACCTGAATTTGGCCCAGGTAGTGCGAGAGTACAAAATCCTCGATGAGCAGCTGCAGTCAATAGTGACGCCCGACGGCGACGAGCTGCCGCCTGCGCTGAACGCAAATACGCTGGCTGTGCTCCATGGCCTTTGGTCGCGCGATTGTTCCGAACGGTTCTTTCAAGAATTGCCGGGAGAGTTGCTTCGACGGCTCAGTGTCGTGGATGAGGACTTGGCAAAGCAGCTTGCGCAGGCTCTCACGAGTAAGGAGGGGGCTCAAGGGTGGTACGTCGCAGAAGAGTTTCCGCAGGTGCAGTCGGAGCGAAGTCTTGAGCGGCAAGTAGGAACAGAAAGTACTGCGACAGCCGATTTGCTTGCCGTTCTCAAGCAAGCAGAAGAGGATGTTCGTCTCGACTTCGCCCGCCTAAAGACGCTCGAGCGTGAGCATAGAGCCGAATTGCGCCACGGCGCCTGGAATTCAGATTTCGCTAAAGAAGAATTGCGCTGTGTTCGGGAAGGCCTTGTCTCTATTGTGGCTCGCAAGCGTCGGCTGGTGCGAAAGAGAAGGCTGCTGGAATCTCTTCCCCCGCCCTCCGAGGCGTTTTCGCAGAGTAGAACGAGCAGTGCCGAACCCCGAGCTATCAGCGAGCAGGTTCAGGAGCTACTCGCAACGCTCGATGCCCTTATTCCTCCGGCATGGGAGGTACTGCCCAGACCGTGGCGAGAGATTCCGATAGCGGATCCCATGGCTGCCGGGCAGTTTGCGGTGCCGCAGCATCGGGGACGGCGCGCAGCCGCTGTCAGTGAGTTGCTGCGGAGAATTCCCATAAGCGAACTCCGGCGGCAGATCCCGGATGCGCAAGCACTGTTCGATGTGCTTCACATCAAGCAGCGCCTTGACGAAGGCGTCACCCCCGAGGTGCTTCGCGAACACTATGAGCCGATGCTGATCGGAGCCGTGCGTATTCGCGAAGCGCTGCGGGAAGAAGGCGCTGATGAAAGCGCGCTGCTGCGGCAGTTCCCTCGCGATAAGATGCTGGTCAGCCTCGTCGTTTCTCGGGAGAAGGTGGATCGGCAACTGGTGCTGCATTGCCGAGTGCTGCGGCAGATCTTTACTACGGTGCTTCGAGCAGTCAGGGAAGAGTGGTCGGCGCGTGCGTTGCCGACTCACGAGCAGCAATGTTTGATGCGGAAAAGCTTCCTTGCCCTTTGGGAGTGGTATCAGGCCCAGGTGCCTAACCCGTATCAGGAACGCTCGCAGGGAGAACGCTATTCACTGTGGTTCGAGCGGCAGCTGGCCCGCTGCCTGGAAGAACACGAGCCGACTCTGCACTTGTTTCTCCTCCTTGAGAAGCCCGATGCGGTCTTTGAGGTTGCAGAGCTTCGCGAGTTCAACTGGCAAGCTACAGCAGCCCGGGCGCACTACGTGCGAGCGGTCGCGGGTGCCTTTCTCGATATCGCCGGGTCGATTGGTTCTTTGGATATCTATCAAGTGTTTATGTCCTTCTGCGCCTCCCTTGGCTCCCCCTTCGGTGGCTTCAAAGAGAGTTGGAAGTATGATCTGCTTGAATTCACTGACAGACTTTTTCTACTGGCGCGACGTCAGCGAAGACTTGTCACTGCGGAAGCTCGCCGATTGCTGACGGAAACCTGGATCTTCGAGAATCAACAAGCGTGGTTTGGAACCGGTGTGCAAAGCGGCACCTTGGCAGAGCTTGTGCTTGCGGAGATCCGCCGACACAACCCGGACCTCTACCGTAGACTGGTGTTGCTTGCCACGGAGAGCGATGAGCGCCGACTTCATGAACGTCGAGCAGAACTGGAACGGCAGATTCGAACAACTACCGGTCCGAGCGAAGCTCTTGCCGAGGTGCAACTGCGGTTGGTCGAGCACTATCTGGATCAGGTTGATGTCGCACGCGCGATTCTTCGCAAGTCGCCGACCGAAGCGCGGCCTGAATACAACCGGCAAGCTGATGGAGGGATGTATCTCTAATGGCATACGGACAACAGCTTGCCCTTGAAGAGCCAATCAGCAATCAGCCAACGCGCTTTTCGCAGCTCGACGACTTCATTCGTACTGATGGAACTCAAGATCTTACTACCCGTTCGGGCGCAGCCGATGTCCTGCTTTCCCTGATCCTACCGCCGGAACCAAAAGAGATCGAGCCTGCGGAGCGAATCGAAGTTGCCTTGCCGCGAGAGGCGGAGCTTCCGGGACGACCGGATGCTTCACGGGGCTTGAGCGAAGTTGAGTCCAAGATTTCCGAAGTCATTTCGGCTCGGAAACTGGAACTTGAGAAGCTCAAGGAGTCATTGCTCGGCAAGAACCACGGGCTTACCGACAAGCAGATACTGAATCTCAGCACCGAGGAGCTGGTCAAGCTTGTTCGTAAGGGAGCGTTGAGCGAGGAAAGCGCTATCGGCGGTCTCAGCGCAAGTAGGGCGAGAGACGACAGTTGTGTCAGAACTCCAGTGATAAAGTGGCTGACCCCGGGCTATTGGTCCGGTGAGCATGAGTTGGCCGCTGAGCGAGTGACACAGGACCGGGCCTACGTCGGTGACCTGAGACGCGGCATCAAGGAGCTTACTACAGCACTGAAAGGAGCAGAGACGGAGCTTGTCGAAGCTCGCAAGCTTGCGGAACAGCAGCTGCACCTGCAGGGATTAGCGAATGCTGCGGCAGAGCGTGGCGATACTCAGTCGGTGCAGTCACTTTCCCAGGAAGCAGCGCGTAACGGACAAGCGCTGCAGTCGAGCATCAAGAAGACGATTGAATACGCTTGGGTGAACACCGATATCGACTGGCGCAAGCACGAGCAGGAGTTCAACCGGCTCAACGAACGAGAGCAGGAGGTTGCCGATAATCGTGCGATTTATGATGTCGTCAAAAACGTGGCGATTATCAGCGCCGCGGCGACAACGACTGCTCTGACGGGAGGAGTGGCCGGAATCTTTTGGGGCGTTGCGCTTGGCGGCACTCTGGCATTCGGCACCAACGGCGCGGAAGCTGCCGTGAAGTATGCCAACGGTATGAAGGTCGACTGGAGCAAGACGCTCTGGGATTCGGCTGTGCTTACAGGGGAATGCGCTCTTGCCTGTGTGGGCGGTGCTTGGGCAGGGCGCTCTGCGCGAGCGGTTGCGCAGACGGGCCAACACGCGGCCCAAGGGCTAGGCATTCTCAGCAAACTAAATCGGTGGGCGCTCGGTGGACGACTAGGCATCCAAGCGCAGCTTCCCAGCACCGCATTTCATGCCGCGCAAGAAGTCTACAGCTATGATGCCTCGAAAGATCCTCACGGAGAGAACAGCCCGCTTCGAGCATCCTTCTGGTTGGCGAAAGCTCCGGAGCTTGCCCTTGCGGCATTCGGTGGGCAGCTCGGCGCTTGGGGAGCAGGCCTCCGCCAGCAAATTGCGCAGAATACCGGAAGAGGGGTTTGCGGAGCTGTGGTTGGCCAACTGCGAAGATCCTTCCTGCAGGCCGGCACTCACGGGGTCGAAGGGTTCTTCAATTTGGTGGCCACGGAGGGGCAGATTCGGGTCAACGAGCTATACCTCGGCCGTGAGCTGAGCAAGCAAGAGAAACAGCAAATGTGGGCCGCGGCGTTTACCGGTCTACCAATGGGCTGGATTAGCGCTTCGATCCCGGCAAGGAACCAAGCCCTGGCCGAGCGCAATCAGGCCGAGCTGCAGCCTCAAGTGACCGCTGCTCGTGAGCAGTATGCGCACGCGCAGGGGCTCGTGCTAAGACCTGATGCAGAGGTAGAGGTGCAGATAGGTGCTCGGCAGGGTGAAGGGCCATCGTCCACCGTTCGAACAGGGCGGCACGTTCGTGATGCCGCTTCTCACCGTCGAGCCGAGGAGTTGAACTCCTTCCGATCCGCAGCGTTAGGTGCTGACCAAGTTTCCGGCGGTTCGTATCGGCATGCAGTTTCCGATGCCGCGACACGTATCAAAGGGGCGCTTGCCGATAGTGCTCATGCCGGCAAGATGGCACCCACTATTGAGGAGCGTCTGAAGCTTGGCGCCGTAGACTTGAGCAAGCTACCTCAGCTCGATGCTCGCAATCCTCGGTCTGTCAAAGCCTATATCGAAGAGTTCATCAAGCTGACCGAAGCGAAGATGGAGCTCCACTATCAGAGACGAGATGCCTATCGCCGAGGCGAGGGGTTGGATTCGGGAGGTCCGACGCCATGGCTATTGCGCAAACTCGGTGCCGCGAGTGAGGGCACTGCGGCTCGTCTCGACCGGGTGCTCGATCCATTTCGACGAGCATACGGAGACTTAGTCCGCCCGGCTCCCCCCACAAAGGACTCCGGAGCATTGAAGAAGTTGCTTTTCCCTGTGCACAGTGCGGTTGGACAGGTGCTGGACTACCCTGTGCAGTGGTTGAAGATCAACACCGTCTTTGCTCCGGCGCAAGATGCGCTGATGAAGCATACTCTGGTGCACTTCACCGTCGACGCGTTGCCTGGCGGGCGTCTGCTTTACGTGCACAGTGTACTTCCCGTGATCTCATTAGCGAACTCAGTTGGTCAGTTTGCCCGTCGCAAGTTGAGTTTGGGTACTGCTCGACCGCGTGACGGGGCCCACTTTTTCGCGGATCGCGTTGAGTTCACGGATTTCCAAGCACGGCAAGAGCAACTGCGGAAGCTAGCGCAGTCCAGTGGGCTGAGCAATGATCCCCTGGTCCGGCAGCTTGATCGGGTTTCCGAGAATCTTGCTCGTGCCACCCGCAGCGCTCACGGGTCCTTCAAGGAATGTAACAGCCGACATATCCTGACTCGCTTTACCTCGGTGCCCTTCGCGTTGGAGGCTGCTGCCGTCAGCGTCAATCCGCTCTGGATGAAGCTTGGGTGGAGGAAGCCGTCGGAGCTGGTTGGCGGCGTGTGCTCCAAGGTAGGTACCGGACTGGCTGAAGCAAGCTGGGTCCCGAGATTCGCAGAGCCGCTCAGGCCGCTAGTCAAGTTCGAAGGGACAGGACACTTTCTCAACGGACTGGGAAAGACAATCGGCGCTCCCGATGCACATTCTACTCGACTCCTTGGTGCGGCTTACTCCGAGTACGGTGCCGCGGCTAGCAACATCGTGCCGCAGTTCAGTAATTTCCTAAGACGTTACACTGTCGGCTGGGTTAAGCATGTGCCGCGTGTTGAACCTCGCTATGGGCGAGTACAAGATGAATTGGCCAAGTACTATCGCACCGGAATCAGTCACGGTGAGGGAATCGACAGTTTGAAGATGTTTCGGGCGCTAGAGGAGCGGCTGACGGCCGGTCTCAACGGCTCCCAGCCGATGAAGCGAAAGGAGTTCCAGCAACATCTTCGCCTGCTGTATGAGGATTGGGTATCTCCTGAACTTCGACACCAAGTGCTTGACCGACTCCACAGCCGAGTTGGTGACGAGGTAGTTGCAGGCAAGAGGGGTCAGAACGGCAATCCAAATGCTAGGCAGAGAGTCGATGCAAAGACGGCAAAGAAGGCCGCCCAGAAGGGACTTTCGCCTCAATCCCAAAACGAGCATCTCGATGCCCAGCTTGTAAAAGTCGTAAGAGAGGTCATAAAGGACGGTCTGCAGGCCCTGCCGGCTGGGGATAAGAACCTCACGCTTTACAAAGTGCTTGAAGGCCATGCTCGCGCAGCTTCCTTCGAGCCGCTTCAGGCAGAGCTCAAGACGCTGAAGATGTTTCACGCTCTGGAGGAGCGTTTGATGGCCGGTCTCGACGGCTCACGGCGGATGAAGCGAATCGAGTTTGCGCAACATCTTCGCCTACTTTACGAGGATTGGGTGACGCCACATATTCGTGAAGACATGCTTAAGCGGCTTGAGAGCCGAGTTCATGACGTGGTGATTGCGGGTAAGGGAAGTAAGAAGGGCAATCCAAATGCTAAGCAGCGAATCGATGCAAAGACGGCAAATAAGGCCGAAGAACTAGGACTTTTGCCGCAACCCCGCGACAACGAGTTCGACGCCGGGCTAGTGAAAGTCTTACGAAAGGTTATCAAGGACGGTGAGCAGGCCCTCCCTGCGGCCGCGAAGACTCCCCCGCCGTTCAAGTCGCTTGAGTTCTATGCTCGGAAAGGTTCTGTCGATGCGAAAGCTGCGACGAAGCATGTCGAGGATTTGATGCAGGTCTTCGGCCAGCGAGCAGTACGCTGGCTTGACTTCGAGCCCCCAGGGGGGAGTCAGAAGAGCGCAGGCCTCTATCAACAATTGGTCGCAATGGCGGATTCGATTCGCGCGACAAACGAGACGGGTGCGTCGAGCCTCGTTCAGGTTGCGGCGGTAATCCGCAAGGCGACGAAACCTTACAAGCATCTCCAGGAGGAGGTCATTCGACATGTAGGAAGTGTCGATGAGAATCCTCATGCGGACCCAAAGAGCTTCGAGCGCCTCTCAACGAGAGAAGCAAAAGCTCTCGCAAGAAGAGTGCGGTCGCACCTTGCTTCATCCGGACTGTCTGTTGAGGATAAGCTGGCAACGGTATATGCGTTGCGGCAAATGGCCGACAAAGAAGTCTCCGCTTTAACAGAATTACGAGTTGAACAGCTTGTCCGAGCAGACAACGGCACACCTTTGGTGCAGCGCGTTGCTGCCGGGCTCATCGCCGATCCGGATCGGGCGCCAATTGCTCACGGCTCATGGCGGAACGCCTTCAGAACCTTCAACCCCTCTGCGCGACGCCAGCAAGCCACTATTCGAAGCGCGGCACGAAAGCTCCACGCCTTGGGGCTCGATTCTTTAACGCAGCTTGAGCGGCGAGTTGATGGCTGGATTGCCGGGAAGGAGCCACCGACCAATCCAGTCGATAAGCGGCTGCTCGCTACTGCTGCTGACGCTTCGCTTGCAAATGTCGTGCGCGATGCGGCGCGAGCGGAGCTGATAGAGCGATACAATCGTCCGCAGGCGCTTATAGATCTACGCTATCAGGACTTGCTCGCGGGTCGGGTAACCAGCACGGATTCTAAAATTGATGGACTTGTAAAGATCGCGACCGACAAGACGGCGACCGACAAAGCGGCGACTGACAAGAAGAAGTCTGAGGCTGCGCGCGTGAAGGCCGCGCAGGCCAAGAAGGAGCTTCGGGCGATCTTCAACGAGCCGCGTCGGCAGCTGGAGACGCTGCTCACCGAGTTCAGTAGCGGCAGGGACAAGTTTGTAGAAGCGGCCCGCGCGGGACGAAATACAGAAGGCAAAGTGGTGAGCGTCGATCAGCAGGTTGCGGCCTTGATTGACGATCCGGACTTCACAAAAAGATCTCGAGCGGATGTGCTTGTCCGCGCGAAAGCATTGGGCTTGTACGGCCGTAGCAGTCGGTGGCTTGGGGTGGACCTATGGGACCGGCGTGCGATTAGTCTTGCGCGGCAGGTAAGGGAACTTGGACTGGACAGTCCGCAGGCACAGCTTGCGCGCGAGAACAAGGTGAACCGCTGGCTGAACGGAACAGAGACGCCGGCACGAGCGGATGATCGAAGGCTAGTTGACGCTGCCAAAGCTACCGGTCTGTCTGCCGCGCGTCGGAGTGATATCCGTGAAGAGCTTATCGCGCGCCTCGGCAAATTTGAGCGAGCGGTGCAGGATTTAGCGGATGATATCATTGCCGGGAGAGCCAGTACTAGCGGCACCTACCGACGCACTTTAGCGGCTACTGCCGGAGATGCGACGCTACCTGCAGGCGCTCGAGACGTCGCTCGTTCGCGGCTAATCGAATCTCTAGTGGAGCCGCGTACGAAGTTGAAGAAACTCTTGGAAGCTCGAGATGCCGAGCGCAAAGCGCTGGAGCAGCGAATTGCAAAGACAGTCGAGCGAGCCGCCGAAGTGCGAGATCCGAGAGTCCATAATGCGAAGCTGCTGCAGAGCACCCTTGATCGGATAACGGTCGAACTCCGGAGACAAGTGTCGCGCGATACGGCGTCGACTCGAGGTCGTACCTTGTGGGATAGCAGCTCGTTCGAAAATAGTAGCCACACCCTCGGAAAACGGCTCGAGGTGGATCCGTACCAGGGATTTTCGCTGCCGAAGTGGATTGAGCTTGGCTCGTCCAGCCCCGAGATCCGAGCCCAGACTTTGATGCAAGACCGGCGCTCCTTCTTTTCGCTTGCCGGACAGCGTCAGTTCTGGGGGCAGCAGCTAACCGGGCTTTACAACAGCTTCAACATTCTACGCTGGCCGCGGCAAATATGGGGAGCCCTACCGCCGGAGCTGAAGTTGAGTTTTTCGCGCGTTGATAACGTCGGACGCCGTATTTAGCTCTTCTAGAGGCTGACCGAACGATGTTGCGCTCCCTGGGGGCGGGTGCCATAACGATCGCGTGGCAGAAAAAGAAATCGCACGATATGTCCAGGACTTGAAGGATGAATGGGGCCCGCTGTTGAAGGTCTCCCCGTTGCTCGAGCTGGATGATACTTGGCCCTCCCTTGGTGTAATCGACCTACTCACCTTCTGCACTCGAGACAGAGAAACGCTTTTATCGGCCCTCGAGCCGATGATGAAGGGCTGTGCCGCCTACCTTGCCGTGCAGGTCGGTCGCTGCTGGAAGCGGTTCTGTGATGATGTCTCGTTTGAAGAAACAGCGGACGGTATCGCGGTCATCGGTAGGGGCGGGGAGTTCATACCGGAGGGTGAGCGACTGCGCTATCCCGTGGAAAAAGAGTTTCGGCAAGTGCTCGAAGCCGTGCCGAATCCGCTTCCGATGTTCAAACGTTTCGACATACCTCTTGCCGGGGAGGGGAATGTGGTCAGCCTGCTCGGCCTGAGTATGGCAATCGGTCTGGGACCGGCTGTGCAGGGCCCATGGGAGAACTATCAGCCAGGGGAACAAACGCCTTGGGTTGACGCCGTGGTACGACAGATTGCCGGGGAGTGTGCGAGCCATTACGGGCGAGTGTTTCCTGACGAACCGGTGGGCCAGGTGGCCGAATTATATTTGGCGGGACTGTTGTATCCGCCGCCCCTCTATGGGGAAAGGCTCCCCTTCTTTCGGGCGGTCGAGCAGTTTCTGGAGTTGTTCAAAGAGTATCGATTCTCCGCGGGAGCCGTTCGCCAGTTTGGGTATAACCTGAGTCGTAGCCCGGATCCCATACTCTCTTCGATGGGGCTAGTCCTTTCGGGAGCGCTTGCCGAAACAATGCCGCCTCCGGAAGTACTGGCCGCGGCCTGGACGAAAGGCCGCTATATGGGATTGCTGCGGCCGGCGATGGTGCGCTTTCGTAAGGGATTTCTTGAGCTTTCCGACTGGGTGCCAACGGGATTGCAAAGTGAGCAGGATGAGCTGCGGTTTGCAATCGAGAGTGAGATGGGGTTTCTCCCCTGGCTCCAGCTCGATCCGGGGCGGCTGAAAGCCGGTGACTATAACCGCCTGATGCCGATAGTGTCGGCTGCCTGCGATTTCAATTTACAGGCAGGTATCAAAGCGATCGACGAGATCCTGGAGCAGGAGCCGGAAGACCTGTCGCTACGCATTCAGCGAGTGAAGTTTGAGACGATAGGCGGCGATATCGAGCGGGCGGAGCGCATGCTGGGCTCGTTGGTCTCCGAGCCGGGGGCGTCACGCTACCCCAGACTGTTTAATCTGTGGGGACAGTGTCTGCTCGCGAAAAGTGACCCGGAGGGAGCCAAGCGCCGCTTTCTCGAAGGATTGAAGGCCGCCGAGAAGGTGCCACTGCTCGCGGCAGAGTTGGCGAACAACGCGGCCTGGTCCGGTATCCTGCTGGGTGAGACCGAGCAACCGCTCGCCTTGATCGAGCAGGGCCTCGAAGCGACGCCATGCCCGGTAACGCTGCTGTTGAACAAGGCGGCCATACTGTGGGAGCTAAGAGACTTCGACTCGATCCGTGAAACGCGGCTCCGAGTGTTCGAGCTGGCGCCCTGCGATCGCCGGGTTTTTGCAAGCCTCGCACTGACCGATGCCGCCCTGCGCCAGCTCCAGGACGAATTCTTCCAACAAGTCCAGTGAGTTGCCGCTTCTTAGCCCCGATTCCTATAAGTCACGCGGGTTTATCTCTTCTTCATAACACAAGTGAAGGATAGAGCGGTCTGCGATCTGCCAAAGTTACGGGGTCCTAAGGGGTTAGGCCCCTTCCGAAGCGAAGTCTCATTCTGATCGGATTAGATGGCGGGGAACGAACCGCCGTACATAGGCGTGCCGCTGCAAAGGTGGCTCGATTCAGGGTTTCTTGGGGATGCGTCAAAATGCGTTCATTGTTGGTTGCTTGGTGCTGCTCGTCGGAGTGGCTCAGCCGGTCTCGGCTGAAAGCGGACGCCCCACTCGTGCGCAGCGGGTCAAAGCCAAGATTGCCTCACCACTAAAAGTCTTCAGCCCGTTGACGATGTTTCGCCAAGGCTTCGACGCCAAGGGCGTGGTTGACATTGTTGATGTTAGCGACGTCGAACCGGCAGAGTCTGTGCCCGCGGCCCCCTCCGCCCCGGCGGCTGTTGCAGCAGTCCCCGAAGCTGCGCCGCAACCCAGGAAAGCTGATACCTCAATCCTTCGCTATGTGTCGGAGAACCCTGCCGATACCGAGATCCTGCCGCCCGACCAGACGCCTTCCGTGCGCGTAAACCCCGACGCGCCGGGCTGCTTCAAAGCCCTCGTCGCAGCCAAGCGCTCTGGCGACTCCGAGATGGCGAATGAATACGCCAAGCAGTGCATTCGCTATCAGCAGCACTACTTCTTCGAGGTAAGAGAAATCGCTCAAATGCTCGGTCAAGCTTTGATCGACCAGAACGTCATAGATGAGGACTCTTGGGTGGGGGTGACCCAGATGATGGATCGCGAGCTTGCGGTTACCCGCAGCGAGATGGGAGTCATTCTCAAACCCACTCATGACGTCGCGATGCAACGCATCGTCCCGGATACGAAGGGCGAGATCGAGATCTTCTATTTCTTCACCATGACTTGTAGCTGGTGTCGCTATATGGCGCCGGACGTCGAGCGACTGTGGCGGATAACCAAAGCCGATCCGCGCGTCAAGTTTACTGCGCTCTCGGTTGAATCGGTCTCGCAGGACTGGCTCGACGAATATCGAGAATACACCGGGATGACCGCTCCGATACTGGACGGCTCCGACCTTGCTCGGCAGTTCAATATCAAGTTCGTTCCTGCCGTAGTCATCGTCGCCTCGAACTCCAAGAAGGCATATCTCAAGACCGGGCAGCAGAGCTTCGAGCGGATGTATGAGTTTGCGCGCACGGTGCAGGGCCTTCCCGCGACGGTGACCGCAGAGTTCAAGCGCCTGTTGGAAATTCCCATCGGGCAGGCGGAGAAGATGAAAGAGGGCGAGACCAAGCGCCCTGTTTACGTCATGAGCGACGAGCGCTCAAGTCGAGGACGGATGCGGCCGGTCGCGGTCGAACGACCGAAGAAGGAAGACCTAGTCGGAAGGTTTTAACAAGGAGTGAAGCAATGAGGAACGGAACCACCCTCCTGCAAATGCGATGGATAGCGACAGGGCTGCTTGGCTTGCTGGCAGTACTGCTTCTTCCTGCTTTTGCCGAAGCTCAGTGCGCGAGCTGGAACCAGGGCACCAATACCATCGAACAGCCGGTGGGGACGGTCATCGGTGTGGCAAACCTCACCGACAATCGAGCGTATGACTTGAACGGCACTCCGTTGACCGCGTCGGGAATCACCTGCGTGATCGGTAGTCAGGACGGTTTGACGTACGACAGCGATGACCTTTCGGGCCCTGAGGAGGAAGAGGAAGAGGAAGGGCAGATTCCGGAGCTCTGCGGGCTTCTTCCCTGTGAACCCGGTCAGACTCCGGATGGTAATCCCGGTGGTAATCCCAGTGGTAACCCCGGGGGGAATCCGGGCGGAAATCCAAATCCGGCGGCGGCGGTTTCAATCACTTCGCCAGGAGGAGGTGGTGGAGGGGGAGGTTCCGTCAAGACGGGCCCCCAGTTGACTGCCGACTCGTGGAATGAAGAGGTTGCCGACGACGGCAAGCGCAACAAGCGCACGATGATGATCAGCAATAACTTCAGTCAACAGTTCGAAGGTGTGCATGCGACACCGGTGATTATCGACCCTCGAAAAATTGAAAACGCTTCCTATAATTTGCTGCCCCACGACAAGGCTATCGAAACCGGGGGGAAGAGGCCCACCTTAGGGAAGGTCTTCAACATCGAGTCGCATACCCAGCTTCCTGAGCCGAATGATCTCGGGGTTGATGATGAAGTCGTCAAGACAGCGATGGCGCTGTATCAGCCGTACCATCGGATGGCAAAAGACTTTCTCGAGGATAAGAACGCACGGGATGACTATTTGGATTCGGCATTGACGCTCCGTGGAGTGACGGTGATGGCCATGGGATTCCTGGACAAGACGCTGGGTGCCGGTCTCATTGCGCTACAAGAGCAGCAGGACAATAACGTTCAACTTCATCTCCTGAAGCAAATCGGTTGGACAACGAACAGGATGGCGAATCCGGATCGCTCTGCAGTCTTTCGCGATGTCGATGAAAAGCTGGAGCATTGCTTGGAGCATGCTATTGCAAAAGAGCACGCGAAGGCCTCGATGCCGTTGCAGAACAATGAAGGGACGCGCAAATATGTTTGGTACGAAGGTTGTAGCCCGGAGTGTGGTGATGCGCCGCCGGCCTCGCCAAAATATCGGCCGGAGAAGCGAAACAGCGGGACGGGCGGTGGCGGTGGCGGAGCCGGCAAGGCTCGTGCGGGCAATGGCAGCTATGCTTACTGTGTTTGCTGTGCGGAAACGGCCGAAACTCTTAACGCGATAAGCGATAAGGGCGGTCGTGCAAAGGCTGTTTCGGTCGACAACGCTGATGCCAAGTCGTTCTACACGTTAGCCGAGAGAGCCTTCTACGGAGTGAACGAGAAGTCTGATTCTGCGCAGGATAAACTGCTGCAGACCTTTAAGACGTTCTACGGCGATATCACGGTCGAACCGAAGGCAAGTAGTAGTTACGGGGGAAGCGCGCCGAAAAATATGTCGGTCCGCTACCAGATTCCGAAAGCCTCTCCGCAAAAACTCGTCGCGCTGTACAAGAATCGTTGTCAACATTCTGAACAAATCGATGCAATGATTCTGACCCATCCGGCTCCAAGTCCCGGATGTGATTTGAACGAAGTGTCAGATTTTGACGTCAAGTATGGAGTTTGCCCTGCGCTAGGTCAGATTTTTGAACAGTGGGAGAACATCGTGCGCGGTTCGCCTCCGTCAGATTTTGAAAAGTTGTGGAGTGAAGGGTCGATGGGCCACCCGCTGGACGGAAACGATATCAGAGAATTCTTGTCTCTCCATGGAGATCCGCAAAAGAGCATCCCGCGGGACAAAATCAACTTGGTGCTGTTGCGAGTGCTCGAGTCGTTCTGCCGTTCTTCTGCCGTTGCTGCTTTGACTCGAGTCCATTCAACCAACAAAGCCTACTTCCTCGACCAAATTGCGTTGAGTCAGAAGCTCACGCCGCAAGAGAAAGGACAGCTCAGTATGTTGGTCGACCGCTTTAGCCACTACCTCGCGCTCGCTGAAGCAGATGTCTCTTCGAAGTTCTTGGCGGAGGCGACCATGGCCGGAATGTCTATTGAATTCGATCGCTGGAAGACAGCGCACCTCGGTGCGTCGACGCAGTCTGCTGTGGCGATGGCAGCACGTTCCTCAAATAACAGTAACACATCATCTTTCTTGGGTGGTGTGACTTCGTTGGCATCAATTGGCGGCGGAGCCGGTGGCGGGGGCGCTGTTAGTCGGACCGTCGCAACTTTCAGGGAGAACTTTGGTGATACAGCGGCCGAACAGATAGCTGTGGTGGAACGTCAACGTGCGCAACTTGACCCCGTTACGGTAGTGGCGCGGCGGTTGCGAGGAGAGGGCGCTCCGTAACGAGAGCACCGGCGGAGGCGCATGGACGAAAACGTCGTTGTAGCCGGAACGCTCGTTGGTGCAGTCCTCGAGCATCACGGCTACATTACACAGGCGGACTTTCTTCAGGCATTTCGAAGCTTCTTCCGAGATGCAGGCGCCTTTGTGTACCTGGCTGCTGGAGTCGGAGCCGTCGTGTCCTTTGCCATGTTCGGTAGCTTTCGAGCTGCGCGATATCTCATTCTCGGGCCTGCGCTGTTCTGGTTCATGGTAGGTCCGACTACGGAGACAGGCGGTGTCCTCTGGCAGCTCGGTGGCGGACAGCCGATAGGGGAATCACGCGAGCAGGGAGAGGCCGCTGCGGTCGCCTATCGACAGAAGATCCTTCAGAAAATGAATGTCCCCGGGGTGGGGCAGCCCATCAATGTGGCGACCGGCTTCTGGCTTTTTGCATGGCCAATCAACGAATTCGTCAAGGAGTTCGTCGACCGCATGCTCGACCTCGAGGATACAGAAGACTTGACCGCGAATCAGAAGGCGATCGCGCTCGAGTTTATCATCTCGATGATTCCGACCGATACCAGTCACCTTAGTCGCCTCAATCACTTTTCTTCGCGGTGCGGATACATGCTGGCTTCAGCAAATGCAGCTGCCGCGCTGTCTGTTCGTGCTCGGAACGCTACCGCTGAGCAAGCCGAGGGATTGAACGAAGTCAGACAAGCCCATCTTAAGAAGATGGAAGAATACGCCACCCTCGGGTTTGCAACAGAAGATACCGTCTTCGATGATTATATTCGCGCAGCCCATGCAGGGACCGGAGGTAGTGCCCTCGCAAAGGCGCTGTGGGATTCGAGCACGGATGCTCCGCGCGAGATGATTACCTGCGCCCAAGCCTGGGCTTTGATTGCCGAGGAAACGTGGCACAAGGCAGGAGAGGAAGAAGGACGA
>JAGRAW010000003.1:0-19197 GCA_020434415.1 Bdellovibrionales bacterium | reverse complement strand
CAAGGTCGGGACCGGCTTCTGGGAGTATGATACTGCGAAGGATGTGGTCTGTGGCCAGCTCACCGATAAAACCATGGACGACAACGGGAGCGTTCAATGCAATTTGCGGCCCGCCCTTGCGCTTTCCATGTTGTATAACGTTCTCTCATCGCCCAACGCCTACAATAATGTGCTGGCGATGCACTGGAATCAGCGGCAATACAACAATCCGAAGGCTGATACGATTATTACCGGTCCGATTAAGCCGGGCTACACCACGGTCGTCGATCCCGAAGGTCGAGCGGTAATGCAGCAGACGGAAGGGGGGCTTGGAGCCGGCACGTACGAAGTACTGCTGGAAAAACCTGCCGGTCCTGATCAAGAGAGACCTACCTACACCTCAGCGCCGGCGACAACGTTGATTGCCATGCACGGCATGGACCATGCGATGTGGGTATCCACTCGGCGTTTCGAGATTAACCAGCTTCGACAGGAGATTTTTACGCAGGCAATGCAATTGCCTTACTACCAGGGGTTGGCGCTTTATCTGATTGCGGTGGCCTATCCGTTTGCCGCGTTGCTGCTCATACTGCCGGGAAAGGCTAGTGGCTTTGTCACTATACCGCTTGCCTGGCTATGGGTGAAGAGTTGGGACATTGGCTGGGCCGCCGTCATCATTGTTGACAAGGTATTGTTTAATAATCTTCCCCCTTGGGAGTTGCCGCAGGTGTTGCGGCAGGCCGATTGGACAGACATCAACCGGCTGCCTGACATCCTTGGGTATGGGTACAACTATAACCCGCTTGAGGCGCTTCATCTCTACTACGCGGTGCTGGCCATGGTGACGATGAGTGTTCCTGCCATTACCGGTGCCGCTACAATTCGTGCTCGGCGGGGGATCCTAGCGTCGTTCTCAGATGCTTCGGCGAGTGCGGCATCCGCACGTGCACAGGTAGCCGGCGATGCGTTCAGCATCAAGGCACAGAACCACAGAAATGCGATGATGATTCAGTTTCAAGGCTGGAGCAAGCTCAGCACGATCGCCGGACGGGGTGGAGTCTCTGCCGGGGCTGCAGGTGCATCGGCGCAGACAATGGGAATGCTGGCTGCCGGTGCTCACGCTGTTACCAAGACCGACTGGGCGAGGACTCGCCCAGGAACATTAGTGAGAAACGGATTACAGGTGCCGTCGCACTTGGCTCAAGCTCGAGAGCTGTCAATCAACACTGCAAAAGACTGGGCAATGCGTGAGGCAAAGTATAGTGCCCGGCTTGTCTCCGAGTTCCACCCCCTTGTCGGTCGATATGGGCCGTTGCAGATGTTTCTAGAAGCCTACAGCTCAGCAATGGCCGGTCCCGGCGGGTACGAGTTAAGCCGCAACGGGACTAGTTCGGGTGCCAAGTACGGCGAGCTTTTTGCCCAAAAAATGAACGAGTTTACCAAAGCGCGGGGAGACTTCATCGAGCATTACGCGAAACGTCGTATGCAGGCAGGAGAATCTGTGCTGACGGAGCTGGCCGGCGGTAAGTCCAGCTATGGTGCACTGCAATTCGCTCTCGAGTCTCTTGGCTCTGAAGTCTTGCTTTCGGCAGCATTCAGTCCGGACAGTGTCGGCAAGTTCCGTGAGTGGAGCGGTGGAGGGGGCATGAGTAATCGTGAATACATGCTCCGTGCCTGGCATTCAGGGGCAAGCTCGATTGGCGAAGCCCTCTTTAATCATCGCTTTGTCGCGCCTGGCGGTCCCGGCACCCATCTACAAAGGATGCTCGATACCACTGGTGGCAATGAGACGACCGAGCGACCTGATCTGAGCCGACGGGTGCAACATCCTGACGCTGCCGGTGTGTCTTTGATTCCACCCGCTGCGCCGATCCCGAGTCGGATGGAGGAAGCCGATAACTACGTCGAATGGCTACACGACAGGATCAGAGTCTTTCACACACCCTTCGGAGGCGCAGGTCCCGATGCTCCGCCTCCTATGCCGTCAGCTGACGAAGCAGCCGTTATCGCGCAACTGGCTCAGCAACAGCACAACGACCGCTTACATTACATCATCCGTCGCTACGAGAACAATGAGATCGAGTACTACACGGCGCAGATGGAGATCGAGGAGCTGCGCTACGAGGGTGATATTGGAAAGCTGTTCGCAATGAACAACGATTTCGCGTTGGCTGAGCTTCGTGAGATGCGGGACCGAAGGAAGGCAAGATCTACCTTCCACAGTAGATTAGATGGCGATGCCGGACCGGGGAAAATCGTGACGAAGCCGGAGGACATTTTCCGCTAGGATGAGTCCCGGCGGAAGTAGAGAGGTATGCTCAGGAAGGGACTTGCAGCTAGGTTGTTTCCGTTCGTTTGTGGGATAACGTTAGTCGTTATCGCCCCGACGTCTGCGTACGCCGCGGCCCCCGGAACCGCCTCTTCCGGAACGCTCATTGCAACCGTTCTCGAGCAAGTCGGCTACCACGCGCAGGCCCAGGTGCTGACACAACTGAGCGACTTCCTTCGTTGGACCGGCGCTCTGATATACCTCGGCGTCGTGGTGAGTATGATTCTTACCACTGCGCTCTCCGGCAATTACCGAGCTGCCTTATGGGCTCTGGTCGGCCCTCCGATTTTCTTCTGGGTCTCCGGAATCGAGTTCGCAGGAACGAAGAACACAATCGAGGGAGCGGCGGTCGAGTGGCGCTTCGGCGCCTTCGATGACACTCGGACGGCGAATGACAAGGACACGGTCCTGAACGGTCCTGATACAGGCGACGAGGGAGAAGTCGCTTTTCTCTTCCATAAGTACAACGAGCTGGTGAGTGAGATAACTCAAGAGGTGATTGGCATTTTCACCGGCAACCAGCTTCGACAGCAAATGCTGTTCATGGCGCGACAGCGCACCATGGAAGATCTCTTCGGCGACGAGATATTGAGCAGCGATCTATCGGCCCTAATGGCTTACTTCATGGTGCATTGCTCGAAGGAGATTGAGTTTGCCCGTATGCTGGCCCGCGGTAACCGGGATCCCGCATTTGCCGAGACGGCTCAGTACAAACAAGCGGAGGTTGGCTACTGCGCTACGTTCGGCGAAGTGAACAAGCCGTTGGAACCCGGGCCTTGGCAAGATTACGTCACCAATCTCGGACTTTGGGGAGGAACCGAAAAGAGCCAGACCGAACGTCAGGAAGGTGAGTATGACTATGGCGTCGTGAGTTGCTCGCAGATGTGGAATTGGGTGCGAGAGGGGGCGAGGAGAAAGACCCTGGGCACACTCTCGACGGCTTCGGTACGCAACTTTGACAAGAATGGGTTTATTCTCGCCGGCACGACGTATTATAATCAGGCAATTCGATCAATCCGCGAGTTTCTCGAATCGCGGAAGTTTGTCGAGCCTCATCGCACTCAAAGTCCTGGCGATCCCTGTCCGGAGGCGTCCGGAAGCGACGCCACTGCGGCTACCACCGGCGATGATATGGAGGCGCTTGCGAGGATTTTCTCCGGGTTCCTAATCAAGAAGCAGCTCACTCGAACCCCTACCGCAGAGTTTTTCAATCGTGTGCATTCCGGGCATGCAGGCATCGTTCCGAATGATGGGACTGCTAATCGGGCGATCGCTAATCCGGTGCAAGAGGAGGAGATGCTGCGCCGGGAGCGGGCGTATCAGTTTGCCGAGGGGAGAAAGTATGAGGCGTATATGCTGCTTCATCTACTGCCCTATCTCCAGGGTCTGCTCTTGTATGTGCTGTCTGTTTCCTATCCGTTCTTTGCGCTGTTCTTGTTGATGCCCGGGAAAGCCGGTGAGTTTTTCACCTGGATGGCACTTTGGGCCTGGGCGAAGTCCTGGGACGTCGGTTGGGCGATGATTGTCATTGCAGATGAAGTGCTTTGGGAATTGATGCCGAAAGGTGCTTGGGTGAACCCTAACTTGGCGGGAGGAAATACGAGTCCTGTAAACCTCTTCGAAGCGGCGTTTGACGGTGACTATGCTTACAGCACGGCAGGGTACTGGATGCTGTTGAGCGCCATGATTGTCGGTGTCCCGATTGTCAGTGGGCATGCGGTTTTGGGGTCAAAGAGGGCGATGGCGAACATCATGCTGCGAGGCATTACTGATCTTGGCGAAGTGCTCGGCAACGGGGCTTCCGATTGGGTCGGTGGTGGGCAGACTCGCCAGTGGGTGACGAATCGTGAGCGAAGTTCTTTCGAACAGATGCATCGCAACAGCATGGGGTTTTTCAACGGAGCCGGCGCTGCTGCGGCTGATCTTGAGAATATGCTTGGTTCTGACCTCGCTCAAGAAGCCTACGGCGGTCGTGAGGGAGTTGCCGATATCATGGACAAAGCGGCTCGGCTCAGAGCCGCAAAGGCTTCCAGAAGTCAGATGACCGATGGGAGTGCGGAGGCTCAAGAACTCGACAAGACGATTCAGGGTTTGGAGAGTCAGCTCAAGGTGGCCGACAGAAAAGCAGCTAGTGTACTCAAGAACGCCAAAAAGGGTCACGATTTACACTCGGATATTTTTCTCGCGCGCTTGGCCGACTTCGATTCCAGCGGCAAATTGAGCAAAGCACTTGGCTACGAAAGCACCCGTCAGATGCAAGAGGCGATGCAGGAACGCATTCTATTTGCGCTCGGCACAAGCCTCGACGATATCGCCAAGCAAACAGGCATTGAGGATAAAGATATCGCAATGAAGACGGCGAGAGTGATCGCTCTTGCCCGCCTTACTCAAGCGTATGGCCATAGCAACGATATGGCTTCGCAGTTGGTTATGGCGTATCTCCCCGCCATCATCGGTCCGATGGGGCTTGCCGGAGGCGGTGCGCTTGGCGGCGCAGAGGGCCTTTCCGTAGCTTACGATCTTGCGGCGAACCTTGAGCGTCTGCACTACCAGCATCAACACCAGGCACGAAAGACCGACATGGAGGCGCAAATAATCGTCACCGACCAAGCCGCATTCTCTCTGACGGATATGCGCAGAGCAGAAGACGGCTCTGTTCTCCCGCTCTATGACCATGCGGCGGTTACTCCGGAAATTTACTCCGCGATTCGTCAGTTAGATGAGGATATCCAGGCCGGTCGCGTTGATCTCCGAACGGAGGCCGGCGAAAAGAGAGCCCAAGCAATTTTCGAAATGTTCCGCCAGCAGTATTCGGCAGGTGCCCCATGATTGAGCAAGTGCTCAACGTCCTTGCAAGCAGTCTGCAGCTCTTTGGCGATCATGGGCTGACGGATGCATTGCCTGGCGCTGTTAGACTGTCGGCGGGTACGAGCGAGTACCTCGGAGGGGTTGGGCATGCCGTTGCCGCCGCACTGCAAACGAAAGGGCTAATCGATCAAGCCAAGATACTGTCGGACTTCAAAGAGTCACTAGAGTGGATTGCTGCGCTCGGCTGGTTGTTCAGTATTGGTATGGCGATTGGATCGGTTGCGGTGTTTGGTGGTTATCGCCAAGCAGCATATTTGTTAATCGGGCCACCGCTCTTCTATTGGATGATCACGACGACGGCGACGACGGATGGGACTCGCACCGTTATTGGAAATCGAGAGGTGCCCGGGGGGAAGGCAGATCAAAGTCGACTACTCAATTGGATTCGGGCAATCGATGAAGGTGACGGCACTGCTGATATCTCCTTCTTTTTCGCAGCATTCGATAGTCTCGTCACGGAAGCAGTGCAGACAGTCGTCGCAGTACTCATGGACACCGATAACATGCAAGACCTGCGAATGGTTGCCCGTGAGCGGGCGCTTGCGTTTGCCTTGATGGGGCTTCCCGACAATGCTCCGCTCACGTCTTTGATCGCGACCTACCATATGGGCGCTTGTGGTGACGCACTTTCGAATTTGATACCGGCCGAAGGGGACCCCGGGACGATGCCTGTCGACCGTCGTCCGAAGGATGAGATCGAACGAGCAGAGAGCCGGGTGAAGGATATCAAATGGGAGGAGCCCAGTGTTCGGCTTAGTCCGGATGTTGTCAACTTCCTTATCGGAATGAGGGGTGCGCGGACGAACAACAACGGTGGTACATTCTCTGCCGTTCCTTTTGAAGACCAATATGAAGAGCGACCGGTAAGCTGCGAACAGATTTGGTTCTGGACGCGTGATTCTATCCTCAATATCGCGACAGATCGTCTGGATCCCGAGACATTTCAGGCGAGCTTCGGTGATGACAACCAATATCCGTGGGAGGAGGCGTATGAGGATGTTCGAGAATGGCTTCAGGGGCGGACCGGCCAAAACGATCCGGTAGAGATTCTGGCAGTCTATATCTACAAGAACGCGATCAGCATGTTCACCGCGTCCGCACTGCAAGGAAACGTCTTCACTCGCACCCCTTCGAATGCGCATCAAGACAAAGCGGTGCTCGGGAACGTGCAAGATGCGGAGGCGCATGGCGGATACTTCAAACTACGATATTTCGCCACCTCGGTTCCCTATATTCAAGGGTTGCTGCTGTATCTGTTAAGCATCGCATTTCCCTTTTTCGCGATACTGCTGGTACTTCCGGGTAAAGCAACTACATTCTTCGCGTGGTGTGGCTTGTGGGTCTGGGTTAAGAGCTGGGACATCGGCTTTGCTCTCGTGCACGTTGCCCGGGATATCTTCTGGCACATGATGAAGGGCCGGGTGAACACCTACCAAACCAGCGTCGACTGGGACTTTCCGTCGGCGGTGCTGTCGGTGGCTTTCAACAACGACCCGTTCTTTACCCACAATACGCTGTGGATCATCGTCTCCGCGATGACGCTTTCGGTGCCAATTCTGACCGCGCATCTGTGTCTCGGTGCTACGGGAATGTTCGACATGTTCAAGTACAGTATCGACGCGACAGCGAATCGCTTCGGTCAGGTCGAAAGCAATCGCGCGCGTCGTCACCATGCAAACAAGATTGAGTCCGAGCAACGTCAGCGTCTTCATGATGCGAAGATGCTGTATGGCTTAGCTAACTTCCACAACGGCGCCGCGACGACTGCCGGTGGATACAAGCTCGGGTTGCTCGACGGGAATCTTGGCGGGCTGTACGGCGGCACTGAAGGCAGTTCAAACGCCCGTCCCGCTCAAGCAGCTGCGGGCTACGATATCGCAGGGTTCCTTATTCAGAACAGTGATTCCGCATACCGATCGAAGCTCCGCTCGCAGGTCGCCGCGACGGAGCGCCAGGAGGCTCTGGCCAACGCAAACTTACAGCCGGGCCAGACGCCAAAGACTGCGGCGCATGTAATGCGCGGAATGATTGATAGTTCGCAGAGAATGCCGACGGAGCTTGGATGGCAAAGAGATGAGAACGGGACGCCGATTGATAAGGATGGCGATGGTGTTCCCGATCAGCGGATGCGCCTAGCGGATACTGAGGAGTTCAAGCGTCTCTTTGCTGATGCACCTGACGATGTGCGCCAACGGGCGGCAAATGGAGAGATGACCTGGGACGAGTTCTTTACCAGGGAGGGGCAGATTCAAGACGATCTGGGCGATATGCTGGCTGCAACCACACGCCGGCGACAGTACGTCCAGCACGAAGGCACGGGGGCTGGTGCAATAATGATGCGTGACGTCATCAACTCCCGGCAGATGGTTGACAGTTGGGCGCATTCGCCTGTCGATGATTTGCAACTACGAGATATGCCTGCGCTCAACAGTCTCCTGTCGTTTGCTTCCGGAGGCGCGTCTCGGCCGGGCCGTCCGGGTCTACCCGGCTTCAATGGTGATGCGTGGATGACTCCTTTCGTGGCGACCGGTAAGGCCGGCGGTGATGAAGATGCAGAGGATAATGGTGAATAGTGGCGCTGTTCGATAGCATACCTACTCAAGCTGCGTCCTTGGTCACGGCCGCACTCGAGGACAAGGGGGCTCAAATCCAGAGCCGAATGCTTGATCTTGTCAACGGGTCAGACGGTCAGATGCTGGCAGGGCTGTTGTTTGCATTCGCGATTGCGACCGGCGTGATCGTGGTCGCCTCCGGCGGTAGCTATCTCTGGAGCCGCTATCTACTTGTCGGCCCGCCGCTGTTCTTCTTTCTGACCCAGGTCACCGTCCCGTATGCGGGTACTACTTGGACTTTCGCTGATCACGACTTCCCCCCAGAAGCGAAAACGAAGGCGCTCCGCCGAGTGATTCTCGGGCAAAACGGAGCCGGCAGTCACGAAGTAAGCCTGTTCTTCCAGTTCTGGAACGTGTTCATGTCGGACCTGAACAAGACGACGCTCGAATTTCTGAATTTGGTCGAAGACGGATCGCACTTGAACTTCATTACGAAGATCGAGCGCTACATGACCTTCTGGAACAACAACTTCATCGAAGACACCAATATGCAGGTGTTCATTCGAATGGCGTTGGTCCCCGAATGCGGGCAGTACTTTTCGCTTCGCAAACAGCAGGCCGATCCTAATACCCCGGAGACGACAAAAGCCGTCAATCAGGCCCTGCTCGACCAAGTGCAGGATGTCAAGGTCTTCTCGGCTGGCGAGCTGCAGAACAACGAAAATTTCAACCAGGTCTACGCGTTGCTACAGAATGCAGGGGCCACGGATGGACAGACGTTCAGTTGCCAGGAGCTGTGGGACCTTGCTGTGGAGATGCTTCGACCTCAAATTGAAGCTGCGATTCAGAACGAACTGGGACGCAATCTCGCAATTGACGAAGAGGCGGACAAGGTAAGGAGCACTTTTTACAAGAAGCTGGGAACGGAAACCAGTCGGGCGGCAGGTGTGGTGCGGTTTAATGGCGGGTTCCAGGACGATCTAGGCGACGACCTGTTGAAGGCGGTGGATTGGGTAATTGCTCGTTCGCTTTTTCACGAGATCTGGAGCAGGGACAAGTACGCCGACTATTGGGCATTCGAAGGCACCGACGGCAACCGCGCTACCGGCATGGGTGAAGATCCAATGGTCGCCGATCAGTTGACCACGACAGCGAACAATATTCAACAGTTCAACACGACGGAGGTGTATCAGTTCAAAGGGGACTACGTGAACGCAGCGATGTCGCTGCCCCATTTTCAAGGGGTCCTGCTGATGCTGCTTTCAGCGAGTTATCCTTTATTCGCTCTTGCGGTGGTGCTGCCCGGACGTGCCGGTGCAATCTTTACTTGGATGGGGCTCTGGGCCTGGGTGAAAATGTGGGATATCGGCTTCGGCGTGGTCATGATGATCGACAACATCCTCTACGCCCTGTTCCCTCGCGGGCCCAACCTCGAGGATGGTGACCTTTCTGATCCGGGCAAGACATGGGTGCGCATTATGGAGGTCGATCCTAACTACGCATCGGCCGTCTACTACAATCTTTTAGCGACCTGTATGTATGCGGTCCCTCTTGCTACTGCCGTCTTCGTTCGTGGCGGTGGGCGCGAACTCGTGAATGCAGCGCATTCTCGTTGGCACAAGTATTCGGATCGGCTGGCGGGATCTGCCGTTACCTTCGCTCGAAGTTTGCAGGCTCAGTCGTACGCCGGAAGGCTCGAAATGATGAAGTTCGAAGCCGCAACGGATGCCGCGCACGCGATGAAGAACAGCGCTGTGGTGCAGACGCTTAATGCACAATACGATGCCCTTCGAGCATTTCGCGGAACGATTAATGGGGCGTCCGGGGAGTCACTGGAGCAGCTTTTGGCGAAAGGTGGTGTTGACGGCCTACCCGCGCAGTATCAGGGACTGCTGAAGAAAGCCGTCGCGAGCGGAAAGGATGCCCTGACCGCCCAGGTGGATGCGGATATGCAAATGCTGCTCAATCAGCAACAGACATTGATTCGGCTCGCGGGTGAGCAAGCGGCGTACGATATCGCGAACAGCAATGAGGGCTACCAGGCATCAGAGTCGGCCGTCGCTGCGCGATATTTCTCACACGATTTTTCCGATCCGTCGGTTCCGGGTCGCGCCATCATGAATGCCTACATTGCGGGGTATGCCTTCGACAAGAACAAGTTCTTCAAACAAGCGGGTGATAGTATCGTCGGGAATGCTATGGGCGCAGCCGGCAGTTTATTCAAGGGAGGCGCGAAGTAGTCATGGCTATCTCCCAATCCTCCGGCTCGATGATAGGCGCGATTCTTGAGTCCGTCGGCTACCACTATCAGTCGGCTGTGCTGGATTCCCTGTCAGCACCCTTCGAGAATGAACTTGGGGGGCTGATCTATCTCGTCGGTGTTGCCCTGGCGGTCGGAGCGGCAGCGACCCAGGGCGGCTACAAGCTAGGAGTCTGGCTGCTCATCGGGCCGCCGCTATTCTTCTCGGTCATTCAGCCGCGTGACCAAATGCCGAACGCGCAATGGGCATTCGGCAAAGAGGGCCGAGATGCCACAGAAGTAAACGCGCAAGTCCGGAATTTGACTGCGCAAAGCACTGCCGGCGGTGGACAGGCAAACGTATCGAAGGTGTTCAAGCGCTATGTCGAAATGATTAGCGCGACAAACTCTGAAATCGTCAGTTTGATGGCCCGGAACAGAAACAAGGCTGATCTTTGGTTTGTCGTTCGCGCGGAGCTCTTTGGTCTGCTACACACCGGTCAAGTTGAAGACCCGGGCCTCAAGCGCTTACTTCACTATTCCCTCCTTGGAGAGTGCCAAAAGGCGATTGATGCAGGACGAACTATCGACGACGTTGTATTTCGTCAGCGACAGAATGCTCAGCAACATCTCATAGAAAGCACCCAGGCTGGACGCGAGTCTCGTCAATTTCAGCAAGCTGACCGCCAGTGGGCGCAAGCAAATTTCGAACGATACTTCAGGAAGGATACCTTCAATCTAGACGCGGAAGCAGCCGTATTCGTGCTGGGTCTTACTACCCCGGAGGCAACGGCGGAGCAGATTGCGGAGAAAGTTCCTGAGTTAATGCAGGAAGGAGTCACCTGCGAGCAAATCTGGAACTGGGTGCTACGCGGGCTCGGACAATACGCTTCGATCCAGCTTGAACACATCCTCCGTGAAGGAGAAAATTTGGGCATTGCCCGAGATCGCATGGCAGGTTTCTTGGGGCAAGTGACCGGGACCACGGCGGACGGAAGCGTCGCCTATGGCGACGGAGCTCCCATCGGCTCGAATGAGCTGGAAGCTCTTACACGACTGGTCGCCAAGTTCTATCTACGCAATGAGTGGCGCAATCGAGACAAGAGCGCATGGCTTGCACGCTTTGTGACGCGTATCGACAGTCGCCGCCTCGAGACCGATTTCAAGCAGCAGAATGCCTTCACGGAACAGGCTCGGCTCGGTGCGTCGGAGTGGGGCGAGAAAGAGCGCATGATACATGCTGCCGGTAGCCTGCCGTATTACCAGGGCTTACTGCTGTACTTTCTCGGTGCGACGTTCCCCTTCTTTGCGCTGCTGCTGTTGATACCGGGAAAGCAGGCGGGTTTTATCTTGTGGTTCCTGCTCTGGATATGGGTCAAGAGCTGGGACATCGGGATGGCGGTGGTGATGTTGCTGGACGATTTGATCTTCGCAATGTTGGCGACCGAGATGAGCACCGTCGGTCGCACCGAGAGCACTCCGCTTAATGAAGACTTGTCCTTCGCCTTTGCCACGCTCGCCGAAATGGATCCGACGTTTCAGCTTGCGATGTATTATACGATCATCGGCGTTTCTGTGCTCGCCATTCCAATGACGAGCGCTCAGATTGTTCTCGGAGGAGCACGGGCGGGAGCGAGCCTTGTCTCGGATGGTGCTTCTAAAGTGTCGGAATTTTTTGCCGATGCCGTTACCGCCAACGTCGAGCAGCAGGCAATTACGTCGTTACGTTCCGAGGCTCGAGATCTCAAGATGCTTCGCGCTAGGCAGTTTGCTTCGAACCTAGCGCAGGGGAACGTTCCCTTCAAAGGAACCGGTATCAATCCCAATAACGAGCTTATTTCAAAAAACATGGGGCGTGTTATTCCCGGTACCCAGGCAAGCGGACTGAATCGGCAACCGCAGAATGCTTCTGCCGCAGGTGAGGCAAAGGCAACAGAACAAGGAAGGGCTGTCGGCGAAGCAAGCGGCTTCTCCGGCGCGCCGCATGTCACGGGGCATAAGAGCAATGCGCTTGTTGCCGCGTTCGCAAAGGCATTTACGGCAGAGGATCGAAAAGCGACTGCGGCGCATGTCGCGGGTGCGCTTGATACGATGAAGCAAGAGCGTCTGACTGCTGCAGCACAAGCAGGGTGGTATGCCGATATCGAGCAGTCAGCAGCAGAGATCTACGAAAGGATCGCCATCTATCGAGGTATTCCCATTCCGTGGTCGAACTTCGCGGAGGAAAGTGCCGACGATGAAATGGAGTTGGCGATGAAACGATATGGCTACAACGAATCTCAGCGTGCTGCAGACTGGGCTGTATTACGTGAAGTCTACGAATCCTTTTTGGGGATAGCAAACTCCGTTGCCCGCGATATGAAAGCGCATGGGGCAGAAGGTGGACAGTTGACCGCCGAAGAAATCCGAAAACTTCCCGCTGACGTGAGAGCCGAAATCGGGAAGCGATACAGCGAGTATCTCGACTATCGCGGCAGCTTGATGACCGGACCGATAGCCGGTGCAGCGAGCGGAGCTGCTGTCTTGGCAACTGATCAGATGATGGGCAATACTGCTATTGGATCTCCTCCTCCCTGGTCGTCTGAGCAGCTTGATCTGATGTATGGCACAGCGAGCAAATTTACCAATCACGGTATGATCACGTTCGGTGATGATCACGAAGCGGGTGAAGCTCGAGCAGAGAATCAGGGCCGCAATAGTCGACTGCCAACGACGACCGGGCGGTGAAAGTTGTCTCTCGAGAGTACGGGAGTTGCACGTCGGTTGTGTGTCTATTGAAGCTGTATTCGTACTAGAGACTCTGTCGCAGCGCGTACAGTGCCCCACCATGCCGCGGGGCGGCGCTGAGCAGGGAGTGGCTTTCAGCAGACTCCGGTGGACGCTTCTCTGTAAGCAGTAGGAATAGTGACACCCTCGCATCGCTGTGCCCCGGGTTTATCCGCAAAACCTGTTCGAGCGCTCGCGTGGCTTTATCGGATTCGTTCGTGCTGAGATAATGCTGCGCCAGGCGAAATGCCGGGATAGGGACGCGAAAGCTGTCTGCTCCTGGTACGGCAAGAGCCCTCGTATACGCCTCTACACTATCCGCCGTTCGACCTTGTCGCTCGGCCAGCAGTCCAACCAGTTCATGGAATTTGAACCGGCTGTTCGGAGAAAGCGTGCCGAGCTGCGGTTCAATGTCGGCAAGCAACTGCGCAACGGTATCCTGCTTTCCCAGCGTCAGCTTGAGGAAGATGCGTTGTAGGGTGAGTTCGGGCGCAGGCAGCTCCAGTGCTGAATAGAAGTCGAGCAAGTCGTTTGCTTCGGCGAGGCGTGTTTCGGCCAGCAGATCGAAGAGCTGTGACAGCGTAGGGTGATTAAGCCAGTGCAGCTCGTCGAGATACCAGAGCGGTAGCATGCCGAGGTCTCGTTCGCGAAGCAGCATCGCTCCTGCCTGGTCGAAACGTCGAGCACGATAGTGCTCAATCCAAGACTCCTTACGTCCGAGCAGCGTGCGTGCGAGGTAGAGGGCTTTTCGGAGTAAGGTAGCACTGAAGCGACGAGAATACGCCACCGCACGCAACGTCGCGTCGGGTGCCTCGTCGCTCAATGCGGCGCTTACCACGAAGCCTGCCATGGAGATCAAGTCATCCGGAGCAATCGCAAGATTCTCGCATAGCGCAACTCGGTCTCCGTGCTCGGGGACAAACTTTCGAAGATAATCACACAATGCAGCGGCAGGGCGGCAGCCCAAGTACCGCTCGTTGTAACCGGCCGGCGGCAGGACGAGGTGCGGGAAGTAGAGCACTCGGGATGCGCCATGCAGCTCGCTGGGGTGCGTCATTTGGTAATGCACCGCGCTAGACTCCGCCATCCACTCGGCGGCCGATTGTAGCTCGGGCGCAAACTCGTTCAAGGAAAGCCCTCGCCACGGACCTTCCGCGGCCGGCATCAGTCCGCTGAGCAATGCGGAGCCAAAGATGCTCAGGACATTGTCGTCCAGAGTCAGCGTTCGCGCGCCGTCGGCGAATACAGGCACTGCGGTATTTTTTGCTCCAAGCCACTGCTCGAGCGCTGCTCGAAGTCGTAGGACCAGACGCTGCCCTGGTGGGATGTGTGAGCCCCCGCCGACGACCAGCATCACTTCCGGAACCTCTCCTTGCTCTTCCAAGCGAAGCTCGATGGTAGGATTCCCGGGAAATTGCGACCATACGTCATACGCAATGCCGCCGATATAGGCAGCGGCGGCTGCAATCTCCAGGCGATCCACGTCGGCAAGCTGTGCTTTTGCGCGAAGCGGGGAAAGAAGGAGACCCAGTGTTCCGACAGAGGGCCAGGAAAGGTCAAGTCGACAGCTCGGAAACCGTTCCGCGAGTGGTCTCCACACCCGGAGAAATCCGCCGGCAAGCTCAGCTACTCGATTGTCTATCAAAATTGGACTCCCGATAGCTTCAGGCTCCAGAGTCGACAGGCAAAGATCTCTACAGAATGTGCGTTCAGCTGGCCCATGCTCTGCCGCCCGAGGAGCATCGGAAGGTGTTCTTGAAATCGCGGCTCGGGCGTGGGAGAGCCTACTGCCGCGTATCGAAACTGCAGGCTGGTCAACGTCTGACGAAGCTGAGCAGTGAACAGGCCCTGCGGAAAGGCGAACACCTCTTCAGGAGGAACCTCCTGAGAAACGAGCAAATTGACGCTGGTTACTACGTCGCTTGCAAACTCCTCGACGGGAAGCGAAGGCCAGGCCGCGCAGAAGTGCCCCATCGTCCCGATGTCAAACCCGAGTTGCGAAAGCTTCCGCACATCATCCCAGCGCATAAAATCCTCGAACTGCGGCAGCTCGGTCACAAGCGAGCCTGCCTCCGTAAGCACGATGATTGCCTGTTGCCGTTCGCTATGCTGCACCAGACGAAGCTCATGCAATAGCCCGGCGACTGCGGCCAAATTCAGATCCGCCTCCCGCTTGACCGGCTTGAGGGCATCCATCGTCTGAGGGGTGACAAACGGCAGGTCCGGAATCTCAATCCCTTTGAGCAACAACGCGCAGACATAGTAGGTGATCCGATCGTCTACAAACAACTCACCGCTTTCGATGTAGCCGGTGGGCAGAAAGAATGTTGCAGGCAAGCCGTACTTGGCGAGAATCGGAACTCCGTACAGAAAGGTATCCGCGTGCCCTTCATCGAATGTGAGCGCCACAGTTCCTTCAGGCACCTTGACGTAGTTGTCGATCATCTCTATCAAGCGCACGAGAGGGATGACCTGACAATGTTTGGCGAGGTAGCGTGCGTGTACATCGAAGAGCTGAGGCGTGATAAAGGTGTCGCCGTTAATTGGAAACGGTATGTCTCTCGGGTCGACAACCCTCCGATATCGTAAGATCCGCCAAGGGCAGCCGCCTTCTTCAATGGCTTGTCGACGGAGACGCTCGATGTCACCGGCAAAATAGGCCTTGGACGCGATTGCCCGCCTACGGGCACTTCGTAGGAGTCCCCGATCCTCCGACTCTGTCGTTGACGTCTCCTTCTTGGCCATTGCCCAGTTGCGCCCTGATCGTGGTTCGCGTCGCTCAGAAAGTGTTTGAAACCCAAATTCGGGAGGAAAAGAGCGGTACGGTCGAAGCTATATCTTCATGAATACCTATTCTCCCCAACAATGCGGGACGGGCCGCGAGATTGTCCTCGCGTTCCGTGGTTAGCGCGAACGCGATTCCTTTGTCCGAGAGTGCGGCCTGCGTCATGTCGTTGTATGCGCCACGGGGGTAGCAAAAGGCGCTCACCGGTTCGATGCTGTGCGCGCGAAACTCCTGGAGCGCATGGTCGATCTCATCTTTCACTCGCGCTTCGGTCAGTTCGACCAGCGGTTGGTGGTGGTGGCTGTGATTACCGAACGAAATGCCGCGGGCAGCCATGTCGTGGACTTCCTCCCAAGTGACAAAGCTGCGACTAAGTGGCGTCGAGGTGAACTCTTTGGCCAAAGTCAGTATGGTGTTGACCGCTTGGCGGCGCTCTTCGTAGGGCAGCTTCTTGAGAAATTCGACGAGGTCGTCGAGTGCTTCGCTTGATGAAGCACCGGTAGGCACCTCCAGCATCCGCCTTACTTTTTGTGCTGCCGCATCGTTGATGATCTCGCTTTCTTCAAGCCGAGTGCAGACGGTTGGGATAAATTTGCGCTCCTGACCGAGCAGGTGAAGCGCTTGTGCAATTTCGTCGCTCCAGTATGCTCGTGCGGTGCCGACAAAAGAAGTCGCGAGAAAGACAGTTGCCGGAAGCTGGTGGCGTTCGAGCAGCGGTAAGGCTGTGCGATAGTTGTCTTCCCAGCCGTCGTCGAACGTGATGACTACCGTTCGCTTGGGAATCTCGGCACCCGAGGTGATTTCCTCGAGCAGCACTTCAAGGGGAATGACGCGTGCTTCTGCAGCGAGATATTCGATTTGCCGCGCGAATGTCTCCGGCTTCACGTACATTCCAGGCTGAAGCGGATACGCGACTTCTCGCGGATCGATAATGCGGTGGTACATCAAGATCCGCCACGGGGTCTCACCGCCGAGAAAGCGAACCAGGCCGCTGTAATGAAGCGCGTTCGCTGCGGCTTGGCGCAGCAGGCCTTTCGGTGTCCGCTGCTTTCCGGTTGCCGATGATTCATTCGGCATAGAACACAAACCCTCAGGAAAATTTCTCTATGATTGCTACCAATTTTGGCGGTAGACGACTAGTTTTTAGTTGGCCTGCAGTTTCCTGCACGAACACGAACCGAGTCGAGGCTTCGTGCACGGTATCGGGATAGGCTGAGGTTTCGATGCGATACTTCAAGGTAAAGGAGCTTCGTCCGATATCGGCGGAGCGTATGCGCAGACGCACCTCATCGCCGTACCGAATCGGCCGGAGAAATCGCTGGGTTGTCTCGACGATTGCAAGATGGGCCTTGCCGGCGGCAATCGATTCGTAGGAATACCCTTCGCGGCGGAGCAGCTCCTCCCGCGCATCTTCATAGAGGCCGAAGTAATTCGCGTGGTAGAGCACCCCGCCGAGGTCGAACAGACCAAAGCGAAGCGGGGGCAGGGTATAGCAGAATTCCCCTGGCGTGCTCACCACGGTTCGGCTCTCGAGGCGCCGCTAGAGCGTGCGCTTCAAGTCCCAGTTCTCGAGATACTTCGTGATATGACTCAGGAAGTGTCCCGCCAGAGCGCCGTCGATTACTCGATGGTCGTAGGAGAGGGTGAGCACCACCATCTCGCGAATTGCAATCGCATCGTCGACCACCACGACTCGTTTTTTAATCGCGCCGAGAGCGAGGATCGCCAACTGAGGCTGACTGATGATCGGGCAACCAAAGATATTGCCGAAGATTCCTGGGTTGGTCACGGTGAACGTCCCGCCTTGCACATCGCCCGGAGTCAGCTTCTTGTTCCGAGCGCGTTCCGCGAGATCATTGAGCGCGCGAGCGATGCCAACCAGATTTAGGCTACCGGCATCTTTGATTACCGGAACAATCAGTCCGCCGAGCCCGTCTTTTCCGAGTGCTACGGCACAGCCCAAATTGATGTCGCGCTTGTAGACGATGGATTCTCCATCGACCGAAGCGTTCACGCGTGGAAAATGCTTCAGCGCGCTGACGGCCGCCTCAAGAAAGAAGGGCGTAAAACTGAGCTTGAATCCCTCGCGGCCGAGAAACTCGTTCTGTACAAGTTTTCGCCATTTTGAAACTCGACTCACGTCAATTTCAGCCATTGAATACACATGCGGGCTTGTCGCCTTGGAGCGCACCATATGCTCCGCGATTAGCTTTCGCATGTTGTCCATCGGCTCGATGCGAACGCCCTCAGGTCCGAACTCCGGGCGCGGCTCCGAGGGCATCGGTGCCTGAGGCCGTGCGGAAGACGTTGCGGCTGCGCTCGATGCCGGTTGCCCTACTGACTGTTGTGCGGAAGCCGACGGTGCCGGTGCTCCAGCGTGTGGACTACTTCCTCTGTGCTGTAGGTAGAGTTCGAGGTCTTCTTTCGTCACTCGACCATTCGCGCCGGTCCCGCTAATGCCGGAGAGCTCGATCGGCGAAACACCGTATTGAGCAGCCATGCTGCGAACCAGAGGCGAATAAAATCTGTCGCCAACCTGGGTTGGAATGGCGGAAGCATGGGCAGCCTCGCCATGCGGCTGCTGGGGCTGCGGCGCAGGTTGAGGTGCCGCGGCTTGGGGTTGTGCCTGAGGAGCCGGAGCGTCCGGGGTCGGAGCAGGGGAAGCAGCCGGTGTCTGCTCAACTGCTGCCGAGGAATCCGAGTCGATAACGGCGATTACCGACTTTACGGCAACGGTTTCCCCCTCATTGGCGAGGATCTGGACTAATTTGCCAGAAGCGGGCGCGGGAATTTCGGAGTCGACTTTATCGGTGGAAATTTCGAGGATTGTTTCGTCCTTCTCGACGACATCACCGACGTTTTTGATCCATTTCAAGATGGTCGCCTCAGCAATTGACTCACCCATTTGAGGCATCTTCATCTCTGTTCTCATCGACCGTTCCTCGTTTCCTTTGCTGTAGCGTTCCCTCACCGTTGAGATGAAGGGTTATGAGACGCCGAACCTTTCGGCGGATAAAAAGTTAGAGCGCATCCCGCATATTTCAGGACAACTTCTAACCTAACAAACCCCGAGCTTTATGAGGAGCTGCGGGGGTAAAATTCGTTTGAGCCAACTTCTACCTTAGGGCTCAGCCGAAAAACAATGCAGATCGGACACTTTCCCCTTCGCGACCCGCCGACTGCGGCCGACTCTCAATGTTATTTCCGATAATTCGTCAGTAGCTAAGAGTCTTTCGTAGTGCTCGGACCACGTCCGGTGTCTGCGGGAGCACGCGCTCCTCGAGCACCGGCGCGTGAGGGACCGGAGCATGTGCTCCGCCGACTCTCGCTACAGGCGCATCGAGGTATTCGAAGGCACACTCGCCGATATGTGCAGCGACCTCGGCGCCGAATCCCATAAACCTTCCATCCTCATGGACGACAAGGGCGCGACCGGTTTTCTTCACGCTGTTGATGATCGTCGTGGTGTCGAGCGGCGCCAGGGTGCGGACATCGATGATCTCCACTTCGACGCCCTCTTTCTGTAATTCAGCAGCGGCAACCTTGGACTTCTGCACCAGGGCTCCCCAGGTTACTATGGTTACGTCTGATCCCGGACGTACCACTTTTGCCACTCCAATCGGAATGAGATCGTCAGCTCCGCCAACCGGGCCTTTTGCATAGACCTGACGGTACAGTC
>JAGRAW010000039.1 GCA_020434415.1 Bdellovibrionales bacterium | reverse complement strand
ATTTCATCTGCAATATCCAGTATTCTCACCTTCGTTGGTCATTAATGGGAAATGTCTAAAAACGATAGTTTTTTGACATTCCCGGCAGGCGCAGCCTGCTCGAGCGCCGAACAAGGCGCTCGTCTCGAAGGCGAAGCCTTTGTCAGTAGAAAGAAAAAAGGACGAGCGTGGAATCGCTAGCTATGCGGTGGGATTGCGACTTCACTGCCTACGCAATACCGCCCTTGAGCATCGGTCGCCAAGGTCGCTGCAGCAATTTCCGGATCGTGCCCGAAGAACACTGTCCAGTTGCCGGCCAACGCTTTCTGAATGAAGTCTTCTTTGTCGATCAACGTCTGCTCAGCGTGCAGATCATACCCCATAACGTAAGGAAGGGAGATATGATGAGTGGTGGGTATCAGCTCCGAGGGCAGCGCGAGCGTCCGATGGGCATCCTGAATCAAGACCCACTGCAAGCCCCGCGTGTGACCGTTTGACTCGACTACAGTAATTCCGGGAAGCACTTCCTGGCCGGAGTGCGTCAGGACAAGCTTCGTCTCGGCGAGCGGTTGGACATTATCGGCGAGGTAGGTCGCTCGCTCTCGCGGACCCGGATGCTTGGCTACCTCGTAGTTCGCAGCCTGCAAATAATGGGTAGCATCAGGAAAACTCGGGGCGAGTGATCCATCCTGGGCTCGATAGGAGACGCCGCCGCCATGGTCAAAATGCATGTGCGTGATGATGACGTCCGTGACGCCGTGGACACGCTCATGCAATTCCTTCGGTTCCGACCACTCAAATTGGTATATCTCCTCCTCTTTCGGGCTCCACTTGGTTCCACACCCCACATCCACAAGGATCGTCCGCTCAGCAGAGCGGAGTATCAAGACGCGACACGCTAGCCGGATGCGATTTTGCGCATCCGGCGCACTGCGACGTTCCCAAAGCGTCTTGGGCACCGAACCGAACATCGCTCCTCCATCCAGTCGAAAACGGGTAGCGACCACCGCGCTGACTTCATAGGGGCCAATTTTTGTGAGTTGTTCCATCCCCCCAGTGTACTGCTTGACTGCGACAACTAAAAGTACTCGTTGCTCCACTGCGGCTCGTCATTCCGAATCTGGCAGTCCCCAATTTCATGGCGGTAGGGTAAGCTCCGCCCATGCAGACCCCCATCGAGACGAAATCATCCGACCCGGTGTACGGCATCGGCGTGCAGTTTGCCGATTTTATTGCAACGGGTTTCTGGTCAGGTAAAGCGCCCTTTATGCCCGGCACTTTCGGCACCGCGGCCGCTGTCGGTGTCACTGCGCTGCTTCACGCACTATTCCCGCCATCCCGGCACTTGGTGCTGGAAGCCGCCTTGCCTGTCATTGCCGCCCTTTTAGGCGTTCTAAGTGCCGAGCTTGTGCTTCGCGCCGGTAAATATGGCTTGGGCGCGAAGGATCCGGGTGCCGTGGTAATGGACGAATTTGCAGGCTACTTTGTCGGCATCGCCGGACTTGGGGCAGAACCGCTGGTGCTTGGGCTGGGATTCGTCGTCTTTCGCTGCTTCGATATCCTAAAGCCGCCACCGCTCAGGCTGCTTGAAGCTCTTCCGGGAGGCTTCGGCATAATGGCGGATGACCTAGGAGCCGGGATTTATACCGCAGCAACACTGCACATATTATTCACCTTTATTTAGGGCGGCGCTCGCTATCCCTCCGATTCATCGCCCGTCGTTTCTTCACCGCGCTCGCTGAACATCTCAGCGCAATAACGCACCACCCTGCGCGGTTATTTAAACGGTGCCTCACAAAAGTGCCGCAGACTAAGGCGACCCGGAGACTTGCCACTCCCAGCACACGGCTTCTCCCACTCCTCAGCACCCCACGACCGAAGCACAGTTTCGACGGAAGTAGCATCGAATCAACTGGGGAGCATGTTCCTGGTCAACAATGTTCGCTGGAAGCTGAACAGCTTTCGAGGTTTGCCGGTCTGTCGCTTTAGCGAGCGCCGGGCCTCGGCACAGATACTCGTAGCGTCGGATCGATACTCGAAACGGAGATAGAATAGGGAGATACAGAATGGACGTCGGAACTGAGGCACCCTCCGCCGGCAGCGGGCTCACATCAGTACCTTCTACTCAAACGACAGGCTCCCTTCGTCAGCTCGAACCAATCTCACTAGGTCAACTGCTCGATCGCAGCTTTCGGATGTCGCCCGCAATCTTTCGGCGGTTACTTCCGTTCTACCTCTTGATCAGCGCTGCTGCGGTGCTGGCACAACTTCCCCATCTAACGGACGCCCATCCAAGCTATGCTTTCGTGGGGATCATACTGGAGACAGTACTGAGCTGGTACACCATGTTCGCCGGCATTCTGCTCGCTTCCGAACTGTGGTTGAGCAACGATCAAGTGACTCGCCTGGACATCGCCTCGAGGATCACTTGGGGGCTCGTCGGACGTACGATTTGGCTCTCGCTCGTCGTCTCGGTAGGGACACTGGTGGGCCTGCTACTTCTGATCGTCCCGGGCATTATCTACCTCGTCAATCGCCTGCTTGCCTACTATCTGCTCATTATTGACGGCAAGAGCGTCAACGAAGCGATCGAACGCAGCAAGTCGATCATGAAACTGGGCAAGTGGTATCGTTCGACCAGTCCGGTGTTTCGAATATCGATCGTCGCGTTGGCGACAATGGTGATTGGCGGTTCGGCCGGTGTCGTGATTGGCGGCGTCAGCGCCGCCTCAGCGGCAGGCACGGTCGGCGCCGTTGCGACTGTGATCGTATTGTTCGTGGGAAGCCTCGTCGCACAATTCGTCAAGATCTTCAGCTTCGTCGCCTATACCGGGGTGTACTATGACGCCAAAGCTCGGTTCGAAGGAGCTGACATCGTCGAAACACTCGATTTGGACACCCTGCCCCGCGGAGGAATCGCCCAATGAGGAAAGCTGCCTCGGCAGCTCTGCTTGGAGGTACGAGCGGCATCACGCTTGCTGAAAGTTATGCCGACCCGCTCCCGGCTGACGGCCCCGAACAACTGAGCCTCATACTGCAACAGCCTGCCTTTCAGCCGCGAGGCACTAATCTGTCGTGGCTGGAAAGCATGAAGCGAGACCTCCTGATCTGGCTTGCCAAGGTGCAACGCGAAATTCTGGACGCATTGCGCGACTTCAGGAGTCCGTTCCCGAACGATGCCTTCTCCTTTCTCGATCCACTGTTTCACTGGCTCAAAAAGCTGTACGAAGTGCTCGGAACCGTGCTGCCGGTAATTGCCTATTCGCTCGCGGGTATAGCGGGGCTCGGGATCCTGTATCTCGTCGGAAGAGCCCTACTGCGGCAGCGGGGCTTGCTGGCCGAACAAGTGAAACCCCACGGGCAGCTCGACGATACAACTGCACTCCGGCTTCCTTCGCTCTCCGACGTGCGGATGCTTGGACTTTCAAAAGAGGCGCTGATCGCCTTTAGAACGCTCGTGCGTGCCCGTCTTTTGCAGGAACAGGTGCTGCCCGAGTCGCTTACGGATCGTGAGATCCGACGTGCTGTGCCGAACGATCATCGCCTGCGGCAACTCTTCGATCGCTTGAGCGGTCTTTTTGAGGACTCGATCTATGCCGGTCGACCGGTCGAAGCTCCGGCGCTGGAACTCCTCCTTACCCAGTACGGTTCACTTGAGCAGCGGAAGCGATGAATCGTCGATTGACCACATTGCTGCTGCTCTTGATCGTGAGTCTACTCATCGCGCAGTTCACGGCAGACACGAACGTCGGTTCAAGCTACTCCGCCAAAGGCTACGGCACCCGAGCACTGTACCTGTACTTGGAACGGGCCGGGTATACGGTGCAGCCGTGGCTTCACCCGTTTGAAAAGCTGGACCACCAGGAGCAAGGCGCTGTCCTTGTTGTCGTAAGTCCGTCGAAGCAGTTCCGTGCCCTCGAGCTAGACGAATGGCTCCGCAAGGGTAATACGCTTGTGTTCTTTGCACCCCCGAGCCAGCTTCCACTGGAACTACTGGATATCAAATCGCTTCGCGTTGCCGAGAGCGAGACCTTATGGTTTCAGGCTTTAGCGCCACCAGAGGTAGCCGCACCCGTCCAGTGCAGCCCTGACGTGCGGGAAATCTGTGAAGGCGTGAGGGAGGCTTCCGACGTCGGCATCGAGTTCACGGCTACCGGAGCCGCAGTACCTGCTGCGGTTTCAACAGCCAAAGGCGCACTTGCGCTCCATTCGAAGGTAGGAGACGGCCATGTCTGGCTTGTACCGAATGCAGCCCTGCTGCAGAACGACCATATCGATCGACACGACAATCTCCGGTTGCTGTTTCAACTTCTTACGCGGCATGGCGACCGAATCTATTTCGACGAATTTCACCATGGCTTTATCGCGCCAATCGCAGCCGCTCACCGGCACCGCGGCGCCGCGCTGTGGCTCCTCGTCGGCACCATCACGACCATACTCGTGATCGTCGTCCTCAGTCGCTCCATCCGTTTCGGACCTCCCCACCCGGTGCAATCGCGTGCGGACGTTACCAGCGATGAACTTTCAACGGCGCTTGGGCTCCTGTATCTCGAACATGCTGCTACTGGTGTGCTCGTCAACTATGTCGGCGCTTGGCGCGAGCGACTGGCTCGACGCTTCGGCATCAGCCCTCGTATTGCAGCGGAGCATTTTTTCGACCAGCTCAAGGCAAGCGTTCCCTTGCTTGACAGAGCGCGGCTTGAAAAGGGTTTGCACACTTTGCAAAGCGGCGCGCCGCTTTCCGGTCAAGAGCTTGAACAGTACATACTCGAAATGGAACAAATTGCAGGAGGACGATTGCAATGAATGCATCGCAGGAAAGCCCGTCGTTGGCGATACAAGCCATTGTAGAACGTGTAACCGCACGGATAGGCGAAGATGTCTTCGGACAGCAGGAAACCAGCAAATTACTTGCTGGAGCGCTGATTCTGGGCGGGCATGTACTGCTGGAGGGTCCCCCGGGTGTGGCAAAAACGCTCCTCGCAAAAAGCTTCGCTCGCTCCCTTGGGCTTGGCTTCAATCGCATCCAGTTCACTCCGGACCTGATGCCGAGCGATATCACCGGTGTGTACATCTTCGATCAGGCTCATGCGTCCTTCCGACTCTCCCCGGGGCCGCTCTTTGCCGATGTCGTGCTCGCTGACGAAATCAACCGCACACCGCCCAAGACTCAGTCGGCTTTGCTCGAAGCAATGCAAGAGCATTTCGTGACTATCGACGGGAAGCGCCATCCCCTGGGCGATCTCTTTTTCGTGATTGCGACCCAGAATCCGATCGAACATGAAGGCACCTACCCCCTTCCGGAAGCACAGCTCGATCGCTTCCTGTTCAAACTGAATGTCGGCTATCCCGGCGTCGAGCATGAAGTAGCGATGATCCACTCGCTCTCAGCGTTAGATCCGATACTCGAACACTCGCGTACTCAAGCGCCGGACTCGAAGGAAACAGGCCACGGCACGGTATCCGGTGATGAGATTCGCACCGCACGAGCGCTGCTCCGTGAAATACGCTTGGAACATTCCATCGCTCAGTACGTTCAGCGTATCGCTGCAGCGACGCGCGAGCACGGAGACCTCCTGCTGGGCATCAGTCCGCGAGCTGCACTGGCCCTCGCACTTGCCGCAAAGCTCCATGCAGCCCTGGATGGGCGAAATTACGCGCTACCGGACGACGTCAAGGCGATGTGCGAAGTCACGTTGAGTCATCGCCTGGTATTCCGACCCGAAGTGCTGGAGACACCCGATCAAGCCCGAATGGTGCTGACCGAGCTGCTAGCTCGGATACCTGTGCCGAATGTCGCGGCGGCAGCACCGGCTGAAATCGACTAGCGGCAGAGGACACTTCGTGAACGTGGCACCTTACCGCTTACACTTCTTTCCATGCCCGATTCTCACCGGGCGCGGTATTGTCATTCTTTCAGGCGCCGTGCTGCTACCCCTAGCTGCGCTCCTGTACGACATTCCCCTCAAGGTGCAGCTACTGCTGATTGGGCTCTATGGTTCAGCCTTCGCCCTGTTCTGCCTCCTCGACGGCTTCCGTGCCTACCGATTGGCTCGCCATCTTTCGCCTCGTCTGGTACTACCGAAGCAACTATACTCGGGCATCACGAGTTCGGTCCGCCTCGATCTCAGGAGCGACTCGACTGTTCCTGCGCATCTCGCACTTCGCCTGGCCATGCCGCTCGGGCTTGAAGAGAAGGAACTGTTCAGTGAGTGCTTCTTGCCTCTCAAACCGGACGACCAGCTGCCTCCATTTTCGGTGCGCCCGCTACAGCGCGGGCGATGTTCCATCGAACTTGTCACCGGCCGCCTCACATTGGCTCCTGCACTCTGCCGCTGGCAACTCTCGTTTCGTTGGTCAAAAAACAACAGTACGACGGTGTACCCGAACGACGGCTTCGCACCTGATGATACGCTTCAAGCCTTTCAGCGGCAACAGCAAGGGGTGGTGCCACTGAGAAACGCTCTGTCCGAAGGACGCGAATTCAACTCGTTGCGGACCTACACACCCGGAGACGATCTTCGCAAGGTTGATTGGAAGCGAAGCGCCAAGGCCAACCGACTGGTGCTGAAGACGTTCGAGCCGGAGACACATCAGCGCATCAATATCGCCCTCGACTGTGGCCGCAGAATGCGCAATAGCGTCGACGGCCGTCAGCAGCTTGAACATGCCACTGACGCAGCGGCGCACCTGCTTCGTGTCGCTGTACAGAACGGCGACGAGGTCGGCCTCTTTGCGTTCGATCATCAAGTCATTTCGCGCTTTCACTGCCGTCGTGGCCGACGCCATGAGCACCTGGTGCGCGAAGCCCTGCAGGAGTTGAAAACTGCCGACATTGAATCCGACTATCAGCTCTTGTTGGAATGGGTAGGAATGGACCGGCGTCGCTCCCTGCTCGTGTTGATTACCACCTTGTCGAACCCCGCTGGGCTCGAGTCGATCGAACGTGCGCTGCAGCCAATCCGCGGACGCCACCTGCCAATCGTGTTCGCGATTGCCGATCGAGAGCTCGACCTTCTTCGCTTTCGCTCAGTCAACAATCTCCCCGAGGCGTACACTATTGCCGCCGCCGTCGAGCAAGTTTCGCGGATTGAACAAGCTGCTGCTCGACTGACACGCGCCGGGATCGAAACGGTCTACTGCGACGCAGCTCAGTTATCGGAACGCTTGCGACTGAAGTATCTCGAACTCAAGGCTCTCGGTAAGCTGTAGCCACTGTGTGCCACCTTCCCGGACCACCAGAGCCGAGCCACGCCTGACGCACTTCCCGCTGACGCTACCAGATTGCTGAAATGTCCGTCCTCTGTGGCGGAGGCGCCTTCGTACGGGAACCTTCTCAGGTCCGACAAGCAATTACTTCATTTCGGCGCATTCCAGATTTCAGGGACTTAGCGCCCGCGAAATCTGTCGAACAGGCAATCGCCCGGACTATCAGCACCAAAGCTTCGTCCACGCTCATAACAGAAGTTGCCTCAAGCTATACAATGACAATCCCCGATCGACGTCCCGAGACGAGAGCTCGGGCTCGGGGAATTGAGAGCGCTCCGGAGAATACTACCCCGAGGACGCGCGCTAACCATTGAAGTGCAGCGAAGCTATGGAACCAGTGCAAGTGGCGCGGCCCAAAGGCACGTCGACACCCACCCCGAACGGCGCCGCCGCCAACCAGCGGGACAACGCACAACCCGCAGCCCAGCAGCCGACCACACAACCGGAAGTCGATCCGTCCGCGGAAAAAGATCGCAGCGAGAGAATTCAGCGCCTGAAGAATGATTTGAACTCGCTTCTCGAAGCCCATACGGAAACGCTTCAGCACTATACTCAAAGCTTACCGGAAGCTCGGACCGCTCTCTCCACTGCACTGAGGTCATTCTTGAATCAGCCCGCGGCCTCCGTTTCGGTGCTGCAGACCACGGAGGGACCCCGCCTGCAGGTACTGCCTCCCAACAGCATCGATCCCGCTCTGGCCACTGCGCTTGACTTCAGCTCCGGCAAAGCGCGTTTCGCCCAACCCACTTTGGTTGGCGTTGAGGTAATGATTAGATACGGGGTCGACGTTAACCAGGACACTCTCTGGCGGACCCACCTTGACGGTAAGATCGTCCGTTCGGCGGCGACTGATCCCAGCCTCGGTCCTCTGGTCACGACCTACCAACAGCTCGACGGCACGAGTCCCGGTCTTCCCATGGCCTCCGCGGTACCGGAGCGGACAGCATGGGCGGCGTTGTTAAGCCGTTACCTCGAGAACCAAGAACTTGCCCCTACCGCAGAGAACATGCGCACCGCCTACGAGGCCATTAGTCGACATCAGACCGCGTATCGTGACACTCCGCTTTTTTCCCCGGAGCAGCGTCCCCTGGTCTTTGCACACGGCCAGACCTTTGTCAGTCCTCCGGATTCGCCGAACGACGCAGCGCCCACCGTACCGACTGCACTCGCAGATATGAAGCACACGGACAGTCCGTACATGTTTGGAAGACCGATGCTCATCCGAGCCCTGGAGAGTCAGACGGCTCCCGGCGCTGTTTCGCTCTTTCGGCCCGAGTATACACCACAGCTTTACATTGACACGTTGAGTGTACTGGCTGGCGATCACGTTCAAACAGTGGCCGAGTGGCAGAATGGCCCTGCGACAACCGATGAACAAAAGGCCTTCATTCGAGATGCCGAACAGCTGTTTCGCAAGGACGGAATCACTGTTTCAGTTCACGACTTGGGAGCAGGCAAGGGCAGCTCTTTGGTCCTGAACATTGGTGACCATGAGCTTGGCTACATCGTGCGAACGCCGGGAGAGGAGGAGAACACCATTCAGCTTGGCATCGGTCATTCTGCGTATTCCGAAGAAGAGCGAAAGGCAAGCTCCATGGCTGCAAAGAACGGCTTTCTCGAAGCGGTTCGCACGAGTGCATCGCCCGGAGGAGCGAGAATAATCGTCGATGCGCACGGCGCCCATGAGTTCTTCGCTTCTGCCGGGGGAGTTCCGATCACGGGTCCCGACGGAGTGACCCGAATCGAATCACCGGGCATTGAATCGATGGTTGCCGCAAAAGAACTCGCAGAGGCACTGCTCGACCGCAGCAAGCAGTTTCCGGACGAGCCGCCGGCGTTGTTGGCGTTTGCTTCCTGCCTTTCCGGAAGTTATGCAGATGCCCTGCTTGGACATCTCACTCGACTGGGCGCCCCCGTTCCAATAGTTATCTCGGCTACTGAGACCAACGAGCTGACAAGCGCCAATGGCTCCAGCCCCTTGGGTCATGCCCTGTTCCACGCACTCTTGGATCCCGACGAAGCCTACGAGCGCATTCGGCCGAGCGCCGCAGAGATGGAGAAGCTAACGGTGGAGGCCGGCTTCCTCGGCTATCCGCCCCAGTTTTCCCTCGAAGCCGCATTTCCTCGTGCGGCTGCTACGCTCGGAACCTTTATCGACGACCTGAAAGAAAGCCCCCGACAGGTCCCAAGTCGCCCGCGAGTGATCGTCCCTGGAATTGATGGAGCCGAAGTTCCCTACGTGCAGATTGAGTAGACTCGAGTGGTAACGCATAGAAGCGGGCGCCGGAGTGGAATGCGAAAGAGCACGAAATAACCACCCTAGCCTCAGCCAGCGCACGCATAAACAGCGCGTGCGCTGAGCGATTGGAAAACCACACGGAACGGACCTTCTTCAGTACTCTGCTAGGTCGTTGCTTTCAGTTGTCTCAAAAGCACGACCTTTCGCAACGTTCGCCGCCGTGACGTCGCCGTAACCGTTGCTCGCCATAGTTGCCCCTCCCCGGCGAAGTAGCCGTTCTCCGCACGTATCTCCTGGCCCGGATACTCGCTAAAGGTAAGGTGTGGCCCTAGGTCCAACCTCGACCGCATTCGAAGGACATCGGTCGGGGAAAGCATTTGCGCTTTCGGGTGGACCCAAGGTCGAGGAATAGTAGCCTCATCCAAAGAAGTCTGCCGAACCGTTACGACAGTAAGCGTTTCCACCCCCGTGTGCTCATCGCCTTCCCTAAGCCGATAGAGCCAACGCGACAGCTTCTCCACTGCGACTAAAAAACTAAATACTGTCGCTAAGGTTGCAACGCCGACACCGACAACAAGAAGAAAATTAAAACCCATGGTTGAACCCTTCTTCACCCGCCCAAGTTTCGCAACAACGCGATCAACCGACTCTCCGCATTCCGCTCTAGATAGAGAGCGCAACACCAGAGCATTCCTCTTCCCTGAGCACCGTGTCGAAGAACAAGACGAGCTGATGAGAGTAACGCAATGAACAAAAACGGCAACCTCGTCACCGTGAACCGTCAATGAAAAGACAGGGAGGCGGGTGTTGGTGGGCAGTAAGAAGGACTCAACAACAACCGGCCGGCGAAAGGTCGTTGCTCAAACTCTTAAGTTCATTGAGGATAATGACTGTGCTGGCCCCCCGCGCCGTCAGGCGCTTGATGCTTCGCCCCGCCCCAACACAGAAACGCCCAATAAAGGATGCCCAAAGACAACCCGATGATAGCCTTCACCGGGTAGGGAATCGAGGGATAGGGGGAGACAAAGCCCTCGACAATACCTGCGACAATGAGACACAACGCGTTAAACAGCAGCAGATCGAACACAGGCCTTGTCCGCTGTTGTATCGCCGCTTTCCTCGTGAGCGGTCCGGGATTGAGGATAGCGTCGCCCAGGAACAGCCCTGCGCCACCCGCAACCGCGATCACGGAAAGCTCCAGCACACCGTGCGCCGTGACGAAATTGAACAAGCGCCAGCTCATATCGTACTGCGTCAGCGTCATGAAGATGCCGCCAAGCATTGCTCCGTTCACCAACAGGATCAACGCGGTGCCGATACCTGCGCTGATGCCCATCGCAAACGCTGTGAGAGTTACCCCAATGTTGTTTGTCAGGATTTTTGAAGACGCGATTGCGCTTGTTCCTTGGATCTCATCAGTCCAAAGTTTGCCGGAGCGAAGCATCGCTGCGGTCTCTTCGTTGATGAAGTGCCACCCGATGTTGGGATTCAGGTACACGAAGAGGCTCGCGATACATGCTCCCGAAATCATCAATCCGGTGGAAACTGCAGTATGGTCACGAATCAGGGCGAACACGCTCGGCACCCTCGACAACCACCGATCGCTGGACTCTCGGAGCAGAGCCGGTCTTCTGCCGTAGATCACTCTCCGGGCGCGACGGATTAGCTTCGCTGCCTGCAATGCCTGTGATGTCTTGGGGTAGAACGTCTCGAGGTACGCGTACCGCTGACAGAGTCGCTGATACTGCTGCACTGCTTGAAACAGCACATCCAGGCTTTTACAATCGTTGGCAACTTGTACCGTTTCGAGACCATCCAGCACGTGCTCGAATTCGTCAAACTCGCGCGCAATAGCATGCCAATCCAGAGTGACATCGACGCCGCTTCGGGTCCCCTGTTTTGCGGGCAGCAGACGAGACCGATGCTGTTCCAGCCAAGGTTCGATTGCAGAAAAGGGATCCTGTCCCGGATCGCCAAGCTCAGGGTGCACCGTAAGCAGCGCTTCTTTCATACGAAGCAGCATGGGAGATTTTACACGGTCCAACAGGTCGCGGCGGCGTTCGAAATAATTTTGCACCGCGTTGTACAGGCCAAGCGGAACCAGCAGGGGAGCACCTTCGGCTTCTGGAGACAGAGTCGACTCGCTTCGCGTGGTTCCTTCCAGCTCGTGCACCACCAGGGTTCGTGCAGCAAGGTCCCCGAGACGCTGCGACCTTTCAGACAGCAGCATCGAGAAAAAGGCGACTAGACCAAACCCGAAGAGATCGACTGGAATGAAGATTGTGCGCATGAGGGACGTTCTGGCCGTGATCGGTAGTCCTCGCTCGTCCACGACGCGAAGCCCAAATAGCCGTTTCCCTGGACTCACACCGTCATGCACGACATCGAAATAGAGGGGGTAGCAAAATTCAACGACAAAAATAATCAGAATCGCGAACGCGCCGAAACTCTGGCCGCTGAGCTTTCTGAAACCTTCCATCAAGTCTGAAAGGCCTACGCTCACGTCGCCGAAAAAGGAGGAGCCGAAGTACACCAGCATTCCTGCGGCAAACAGCAGAGCAAGCGTGGCTGTCCACCGCAGGAGCAGGTCGACGCTAAAGGCAAGGCTGCGGCTACCGAAAGAGGCAGGCGCCAAGTCGAGCCAAACTTGTTCGGGAAGGGAGACTCTCATCCCCTACTCTATCGGCAGCTACCGGTCGTAAGCTGAGCCCGGCACAGGCAAAGCGAACGAGAAAAATACCTCGAACTAGAGCAATGGTAGAGGCCGCGAAAAAGCCGCTTCAAACAACTCTATCTGAGGGGGCATCTACCAGGCGGTAAGCTCCGGCTATTCGGCTTCGCGACGCCCCTGGCGCGTCTCCAAGAGTTGCCGACGGAGCCTGCCAAGACGACTCGTTCCTTTCTCTGCCAACTCAATAGCGGAGTCCACCAGCGCCTGAGTCAAGTCGTCGGCACTGCCTTCACAGAGCGCATGCGCGACTTCAACGCCATACAGCAGCTTCGCGCGACGTCGCGCGAGCTCTGCCCGGGCGGTTTCAAACTCCTTCGCTTGTCGGTAGCATAAAAGGAAACGATCCAGGTCTCCTAATATCATCGCCGCAAACGCAGTATTACGATTCTCGGCAGTGAGCACGGTTTGCGGAATTGGATCGAGCAAGTTTGCTGCAATGAGTGCATGCTCGAGCGTCTCCTCGGTGAACGGCTTACCGACATACGCGCGAAGCCCCAACCGAAAGAGCGGTAGGACGAGAGGCACTTCACTACGGTTGGAAAGCGCAATGGGCACAACACCGTGAAAGTCGCCGATCAAGTGGCTGACGAATGCATCGGCAGCGAGAGTGGTTTCTGCCACCGAGAACAACACATCGGTAACCGGATGTTCTCTACAGTATTTCAGAGCAGCTACGTGATCGTTTGCCACATAGCAGGAACCAAATCCCAAATTTCGAATTGACGCGCGGAGAGAAACTGCCACTGCCGAGTCCGGCTCCACGACGAGCACGGCCTTGAGTGCCCGCTCAGCAGCGGAGAGGTCAAGCTTCGGAGCAAGACCGTCGGAGAAAAACTCCGTTGAACTAAAACGCTCGAGAATCGACACGAATCCGACAGCGTGAAGGGTAACTGGCTGTTCAGCTACTCACTGGTAATAGTAGCAGGACACGATACGGCTTATCCCGTAAGCACATAGTACGATCTACTGCCGGTTATCACAAATGAGTTCGTACTGAACTTGTGGATGCTGGCATTATGCCTGTATTCACTCCGAACGTGCAGGGGAAGCTGCCTGCCCGGCAGCCTCACACAAAGAATTCACCGAGACGCCTCAAGTAAGTGATAGCGCGGTATCTCTGCAAATCGCTATACTCTGGATGTGGCGATGAGCTGCACGACTCCGTAACGCTAAATGAGGCGGTGACAATCAATGCGTGTACTCCTGGTCGAAGATGATCCGACAACCGGAACGAAACTTTCGGGGTTTTTGAAGAAACTGGGCACCGACTACTATTGGGCGACCACCGGCGAAGAAGCACTCGCCGCCATCGATACGGCATTCGAGACAAAGACACCGTTCGACCTGCTACTGCTGGACCTCAAGTTACCGGGAATGGACGGCCATGAAGTGCTATACCATCTTAGAACGCGGGAAAAAGAACAAGCTCCGCTCAATGGAGAACACACCGTGCCGGCCGAGGCACGGGTTGTCGTGGTGACCGGGTACGAACAGGATATTGAAAGCATACAATTTTCAGCAGCGGCCGGCGTCGCGGATTCCCTCCGAAAACCGGTTGACTTCGACACCATAGCTCGTTTCGTCAAACAACTCGCATCAGCCATAGGCGAGGAATCTTGAAAGAGCCGTGAGCCGGCTCGTCCGCTACGCACCGTGACACTACTGCAAACCACTGAGACACTACTGCAAACCACTGATGAAGTAGATTGCCGGATAGCATGCGGCCCACGGAAGAACGAAACGGTTCAAGCCGAACACCACAGCGACTGAAAAGTGAAACAGGATGCCCAGACAAAGGTAGCCTGCGGCGAGACGCACATCGAGCAGCGCGAAGGGGAAGCTGAGCTCGAATACGACAATCAACCAACCGAAAATCATCAGCACGGAGCGGCGTTCTGCTAGTCGTTCGAGCCTCGCGCTTTCGTACATTGTGCTTTTGAGGAACCCACCCAACGCGCGACCGGTGTACCAGTTTCTCCGTCGAGCTTTGACCCATCCCGCTATCCAATAGGATGCGCTCGCTTGTAGTGCGACATAGCAAAGACAAGCGAAAGAAACGAGACTAGAGGAAGGAAATAGATTGGCCACAGTGACTGCGCCAAGGACGAGTAGCGTCATGTAATCGCTGCCGCCGTTGAACGTGCCGCGCCAGCGTACGGACGTAAGTAACGTGCCCACGAAAAGATACCCGAACAGCACCGGGTGAGAATAGAACAAAGCGTACGCCGCAACGAAAGCCTGCGACAGCAGCAATAGCAAATATGCAGGATACCCTAATGTTGCGGAAACCAAGCGGCGGGCTATGGCAGGAAATACGTTGTACTCCGGCGCCAGCATATCCCAGATCCAAACGCCACCGGGTGCATAGATTCGCCGGAGCAGAATCAATTCTGTCGCCTGGAGGAGCGCCGCAAGAGCGATTACCCGCTCCATCAGCCACAAAGCCTCGTCACCCGTCAGCGGAGTCATCATAGGACGTGCTCCGCTGACAAGAGCGCATCTGCTTCGTTCGTTCCCCCCTGGACCCTGCCGACGACTTTGAACTGAAACAGGTCCCCCGGTAGCAAGAGCCGACGCCGCTTCAATTCGAAGCTCGTCAAATTCTCGACGAGGGCGTATGACACGCTTTCCCTCAGTGCTTCGACATCTTCGCCGGCAATCAAGTCAATATCGTCATTGAGCTGACACAGGAGGTTTTGCGCGGCGAGTTGATAGTTTCCCTCCGGATTGAGCAGCACGCGCCAGGCGCTTCGCCTAAGCGGTGGTAAGCATGGTTCCCAAGGAGAGTACTCCCCCTCGGCTTTCCTGAAACGCACCAGCAAGACAGGCACCTCGGCGAGGTCATCGAAAAATCGCCACGTGGGAAAGAGCGCGCGCAATAGTAGTACTGTACGACCTCGGATATGACCGGGAGCGCACCGCTTCGCGAGCAGCACCAAAGCGAGGTACGAGGCGACTAGTATGAAAAACGCGACGCTCAACGAGGTGTACACTTTCGCCAGTCCGCGATTAGGGCACAGACACAACGCGCGCTCGCCGGGCCTGCAGTCTTGGCTTAGGCGAAGTTATGCTGCGATACAGCTCAAGCAAGCGGCGAGAGAACTCCGTCTCGTTGTAGCGCGCGGCAATCAGGCTACGTGCACCGGCGACTACTCGCCGCTGTTGTGCAATCGCCTCCGGAGATTCGTCGAGCGCCTGCGCGAGCGCCTGCGCAAACGCCTGAGGTTCGGGTGCGGCGAGAAACGCCGAGTCGCTATCCAGCACCTGCGTATGCGACTCGATGTCCGTCGCGACTATCGGCCTTTCGGCCGCCATGTAACTGTAGATCTTGAGCGGCGTGTTACTTCCTTCAATTCGCGGAGAAACGAGGACGTCAGCCAGTGCGAGAAACCCGTTCATCTCTTCTGCAGGCCGGTTCCCGGTAAACACTACCGAGTCAGCAATTCCGAGAGCCTCCGCTCGAGCCCGCAGACGGCGCACCGGTTTGCTATCGAGCTCCCCTCCGCCAACCAAAAGCAACAACGTGTCATTGCGCGACGCAGATGCCGCTTGCCGGACATGACCATAAGCCTCGAGTAACAACTCCAGGCCCTGATAACTCTCGAAGTTCCCGGCATATAGTATAATCCTGCGGTCCGGCAGCGCCAAGGAAGACTGTAGCCTTGCGGCTACAACCGCCGGACATTCGGCTGATGGATCGAAGGGGAAATCCTCAATCTGACAGATATTTGCATCCGGTCGGATGGCCCGTGCACGTCGCGTAAGAGAGTTGCACACGGTGAGAATGGCTTCCGCCCGCCGCACGAAGAAAGCTTCGAGCGACTCGATGGCGCGCAAGATTCGCTCGCTCCGAATGAACTTGCTCTGGCGAAGCTGCTCCACCATGCACGAGTCCATATCGACGATATACGGCACACGTCGCACCATGCCGACCGTCCCGGCGATAAGCCCGCCCTCTTCGACGCCGTGAATGAGTTGATACGAATTGGTATAGGACAGATGCAGTGCTTTCAACGATAACACGACATCGAGTAGCACCTTGCGCCATGACGGTCCGATCGGCACTGACTTGATGCCAAAGACGTTAGGGCAGCGGATAATTCGGACTCCGGGAATGGCAATCTCTTGTCCCTGCGGAAAGACCAAGAGATCGACCTGGTAGCTGTCGTTCGCCAGCACGCTAACCATGGCGCGTACGTTGATCGGCGTTCCACGGCTCACGAAAAATGGTTGCGGGGCGATTAGTAGCACACGGGCCGAAGTGGCTTTAGCGCGTGCTACTGATTCCGTCGCCAGTTGTCCCATTGCCATTTCGTCTTTCGTAGTATTCTAGTAGGCAGTTCGATACTTCGGTGAATACCATGGACGTCATGCCTGGCGCCCCACCAGCAAAGTATCTTTGTTTTTTTGCGGCTCCGGCCGCGAGGGTGTCCTGCCACATTTTCAGCGAATGAATGAAGCAGGGCACTAGTCTAAAATCAATTGCGGGTCGCAGGGACTCCCTGCCGGCGTTCAGCTTAAGTCGAATGATTAGCACGAGGCGACGGCTGAGTCTCCGATCCCGTCATTTCCTACTCGCTAAATCAGAAACACCAATTCGCTCACCGATTCCATCTTGACTTTCAGGTGGAAAAACTAATCTATTGCTCGGGTATTAACCGCCCCCGAGGACTGCCGCGCTACTGCAGGTTGCGCCCGGGATACCTCCGAAAAATCCGAACGCACTATACTAATAGATGTCCAGTCAAAGCCAAGCAGTCTTGAAGCCGCGTGTCGCAGAGCATCCGTCAGGTGCCGCACCGCACTCTATTCCCGAGCCTTCGTTGCTGCGTGCCTCACCGGGATTCGGCGGCTATGCGGGGATCTTCTTGACTTGTGCGTCTGTGCTTCTGTTCGAGCTTGCGCTGACGCGGATTTTTTCCGTGCTGCTGTGGGCTCACCTAGCCTTCATGGTAGTCGGCACCGCACTGTTCGGGTTCGGCTTAAGCGGCGTCTACCTCGCCTTGCGCACTCCCAGACCCGTTGCATCGATGCGAAGCCGCCTTGGCGAGCTCTCGCTACTGCTCACGGTCACGATGCTCGCCTGTTACCTGGTGGTTTCCAAGGTACCGTTCGAGATGTGGAACTTCCAGGAGAATCCGATTAACTACCTGTATCTCGGCATCTGGTACGTCGCGCTCGTGGTGCCGTTTTTCGTCGCAGGGCTAATCGTCGCCCAACTACTCAGCGCCTATCCGCTCCACAACTCCAAGCTCTACGGAACGGACCTGATTGGAGCGGCCGCAGGCTCGCTGTTGCTGATCCCCCTGATCCCGAACCTCGGCGCTGAAGGAATCGTCGTCCTCTCGGCAATGCTCGCCGCGCTGGCAGGCCTCGCCTATACACCGGCTCGCGATCGTATGCGCCGAGCGCTTCTGCTGCTGGCAATTGCCGGGCTCGCACTCCTACTGCCGAAAGCACCAAGCGTTTTGAAGCTGACCCCCCACCAGGACAAGCGCCGTTTCAATACCGCCGCAGCCTATGGACACATTTACGAAACACGATGGAGCCCGCTCTCCCGAGTCGATATCGCCTACCACAAGAACGACATCCTCGATATTTGGATCGACGGCGGCACCAATGAATCCGCAATTCTGAAATGGAACGGTGATTTGAGCACCACCCAACCTCTGAACTGGTCGACCATCGGACTCGCCTATGACCTGAAGCGCGGCACAGAGCCAAATGTAATGATCATCGGTCCCGCAGGTGGCAAGGAAGTGCTGTTCGCTCTCTCGCACGGCGCTAGTCACGTCGATGCAGTCGAAATGGACCCGTCAATTGTCGCTTTGGTGAACGAGCCGCGCTACGCCGAATTCATGGGACGTCTCTACCAACACCCGAAGGTAACCCTACACAACGATGAAGGACGATCGTTTCTTCGACGGCAGCCGGAAGGCGTTTACGACGTTATACAATCGGTAAATAACTATACGCCGGTTGCGATGAATGCCGGCGCGTTGAATCTTTCCGCAGCATTTCTGCTGACGAAAGAAGCGCTCCATGACTACCTCAACCATCTGACGCCGAACGGAGTGCTGGCCCTCCATCGGGGAGCGGCGTTGCGCATTGCAATCGCTGCTTCTGAAGTGCTCGGCGAGCGCGGCATTCAGGATCCGGGAGCGCACCTGCTCGTCACTTCAG
>JAGRAW010000399.1 GCA_020434415.1 Bdellovibrionales bacterium | reverse complement strand
AGGACCTGCATTTCGCCCGGGCGCTGTTTGCAGCCAATCGTGCGCCGGAAAATCTGAAGCGGTATCTTGGCGCTCGCAAGCCATCCGCTCGGAACGATCTGCTGCGGGAGCCGCGAGCTGTTGGAGAAGCCCTGGCTCCTTCGAAGATGCCGTTAGCGCGTTGGCCTGCTGCCGGCCGACACCCGCTTGTTGCGCTTCAACAGGCCGCTGTGAATCTTGCGGCGGACGATCTCGTAAACGACGGCATCTTGGCTGTGAATGGGCCTCCCGGTACCGGCAAGACAACGCTCCTGCGGGACATTGTGGCGCATGTCGTGACGAATCGTGCGCGTGTCATGTCTACGTTCGATGATCCGGAACGCGCTTTCGGCGACACGGGGTTACGAATCAAGAAAGGAAACGCCTTTCTTCGGCTCTATACCCTCGATGAACGCTTGCGAGGGTCCGAAATTGTCGTTGCATCGTCGAACAACAAAGCGGTGGAAAATGTCAGTGCCGAGCTACCCGCTCGAAGTGCGGTGGCGTCCGATGCATTCGAAACGGGTTATTTCAAGAAGACATCGGACGCGCTCTTGGAGCGTGATACCTGGGGATTGATCGCTGCTGTGCTCGGCAATGCGGTCAATCGCTCCAGATTCCGTCAGCGGTTCTGGTGGGACGATCACACTGGCATCTCTCGCTATCTTCAGTATGCCACGGGTACGCCGACGCTCCTTGTCGTTACAGATTTGCTTGGCGGGAAGGTTGAATGCTTGCCGGAAGTGGTCGTTCAAGAGAAGCCGCCATTCGGCAGAATCGAGGCTCTCAAGCGTTGGGAAGAGGCGCGCCAACACTTTCGCGAAGTAGAATCTCGCTCGAAAAGGCTGCTTGAGGACGCTGAGCTATCGATCCAGCTACCCCGGCAGCTGGCGCAAATCGGCCGCCGACTCGAAAAGCTGAGGAACGAGCTCGCGGCGCTCGTGCAAAAGCGGGAGAAAACCGTGGAAGCGGTAGTAACTGCCGAGTCGACGCTTCATGCGACTAGGCAGCACAGCTCGTATTGTGCCGGCGAACTAGCAAAGCTGCATTTGCGAAAACCCGGATGGGTGGCGAGGCTCTTTCGATTGCAGCGCTATCGAGCATGGTTGCTGGAGTTTCACGACGCTTTTGAGAGCAACGCGAAAGCCGCCCGAGATCAACACACTTCGGAAGTGAAGTATCACGCTGTCCAGCGAGATCGTCAGTGCATCGAAGAATCCGTCAATGCGCTGCAGATCGAACAAGCGGCTTTGAACGCCGATTCCGAACGCTGTGCAGTCGAGCTCGCTCGTGTCCGCGCGATGGTGGCTGGGACTCCGATCGATGACAAGTATTTCTCGCTCAGTCATCGAGAACGGCAGCTCGCCGCTCCTTGGTTTGGAAAGGAAGCATCAAGAATTCGCGATGAAGTATTCGAAGCGGCCGTGAAGCTGCAGCAAGCCTTTATCGACGCAGCGGCGAAACCCTTACGACACAACCTCGGTCTCTTGATGGACTCGTTCGGGATGCAGTCCTTCGGAGCGCCGGAGAAAGACGCCGTGATTCCGCATTTATGGTCCAGTCTGTTCCTGGTCGTGCCGGTGGTCTCAACGACGTTTGCCTCAGTCGCACGAATGTTCAAACGCATCGCGCCGGAAGAATTCGGCTGGCTCTTGATCGACGAAGCGGGTCAAGCGTTACCCCAGGCCGCTGTCGGCGCCGTGACTCGCTGCCGACGGGCCGTAATTGTCGGCGATCCGCTGCAAATCGAGCCCGTCGTCGTCTTGCCGGAGCAGTTGACCGAGGCAATATGCAAGGAATTCGACGTCGATGAAACTCGCTTCAACGCGCCGTCAGCATCCGCACAAACACTCGCTGATGCAGCTTCTTCGCAGTACTCGACGTTCGAAACGAAAGTTGGTGCGCGTGATGTCGGAATTCCGTTGCTCGTCCATCGACGTTGCGCTGAGCCTATGTTTTCAATCTCGAACGCCATAGCGTACGAGAATCTCATGGTGCAGGCGAAAGCTCCCAAGGATTCGCCGATTGCGAAGGTGCTGGGGCCGGCAAGGTGGCTTGATGTCTGCGGCGATGCGAACGATAAGTGGTGCGAGGCCGAGGGCCGTAAAGTCCTCGAAATGCTTCATGCGCTGAGGGCATCCGGTTGTAGGCCGGATGTGTATATCGTCACGCCATTTGTCGTGGTGCAGCATCGAATGCGTGAGCAGCTTCGAAAAGACGGAGTCCTGGACGATTGGGTTGATGATCCCTCACGTTGGCTCTACGAGCGCATCGGTACCGTCCATACGGTGCAAGGTCGGGAAGCGGAAGCCGTCATACTGATCTTGGGCGCTCCACTAGCGGACCAGGTCGGGGCGAGGGGCTGGGCAGGAGGGCGCCCGAATCTCTTGAATGTGGCGGTTTCCCGTGCTCAGGAAGTACTGTATGTGGTCGGCAATCGCGAGCTGTGGCGAAGTGCCGGAGTATTTTCAGAACTTAGTAAGCGGCTGCCGTAAATTACCTGAACCACTCAAGCTGGATACCATGAGGAGCGATGCTCGCTGATAGATTCACCCGGATAGCCTGGATCGCGCTGTTGCTCTTTTTCGCTGTGGGCGCGGCTTCCCCGGTCGAGGAGGCAGACCGAGCATGGCAGCAACGTGCTACGTTGGTCGACGGCAAAGTCGCGATATCTGAGCCCAACGCGCGTGCCGCGCTTCGTGGCTTTGAAGCCGCGTTGGAGCGAAACCCGGAGGACGCTTCGTTGTTGTTTCGAGTTTTTGAAGCACGGTACTTTGTCGGAGAATTTGTCTCGACTGTCTCGGATGAGAGAGAGCGGCTGTATGACGAGTCGGTGAAGGACTCAGAAAAGCTACTGAAAAGGATGTTGCAGGAAGCGGCAGTGGCTTCAGATTTCGCGTCCAAGTCGCTTGAGGAACAAGCTCAGGTATGGCGAACGATTCCGCACGCCACTGAGGCCCACTTTTGGTCGGCAATCAATTGGGGGCTGTGGGGAATGTCTCACGGGTACTTCGCATCTGCTCGAAAAGATGTCGCCGGTAAGATCAGAGATCACGGTCGTCTCGTGATCTTGCTTGATGATCACTTTGCCGACGGCGGCGGGTATCGTCTTTTAGGACGACTTCATACTCTGACTCCACGCATTCCTTTCTTTACGGGATGGGTTGATATCGACACAGGAATTACCTTGCTGGAGCAAGCCTATCGCGTATCGAGGAAGGACATTCGCAACGCCCTCTTCCTCGGTGAAGCGCTGCTCAGGAAGGGCGCGGATCGGCAAGTAGAAGCGAAAGCGCTACTGAAGGAAGTGGCGGGGCATTCTCCGTCCCGTGCACATCTCGCTGAAGAGAGTCAGAGTATCGCTCAAGCACGAAAGCGATTGGCGGAACTCGCCGAGTTCTGAAGACTTCGGGGAGGAGGAGACCTGGGTGACTTTGCCAAGATTGCGACAGCTTGTCGCAAGATGGGAACATCGCTTCGCGACTGTTACCACCGTGGCAAGCCCACCGTAACGACGACAGGGAAGTGACGGTTGCTTGTGGTCAGGAGGGCTAGGGGGTGCGCACGAAAATGCCGGAGCGCCCCACCGTCGGGGGCTTCCGACATAGGCATCTAAAGAGCCGCTCATCGAGTCTGCAGCTCCATCGTCATGGATTTGTAGCCGGGGCTGTCGGCGCTTCTGTTCCGAAATCGGGTCGAGCTCTATTGTACTCCGTCTCGTCATTCCATGCAGCAGCCCACCACCAGACGATTGCTACCAACGCGACAATTGCAATCACGAATCCCCATGCTCCGCCGGTCCCGCCCATGCCGGTGCGTCGCGGCGTCCGTACTTGTCT
>JAGRAW010000398.1 GCA_020434415.1 Bdellovibrionales bacterium | reverse complement strand
CGAGTCATAATGTCGGAAACTTTCATGGCCCTCACCCGTTCTGTCTCGGACAGTATAGCGAGAATGGCCGGAGTGTTCCAGGATGAACGGTTGTCGCGGACGGGAGCCAGTCAGACCCCGGGGGCCCGCGTTTCCTACAGCACCTCAGGCTAGGAGCTTTCGTGCCGAGATACGTGTCTCTTTCTCCTTCTCCTCCTTGAGCGCATCTCGCTCATCGGGAGTAAGAAGGCCCTGCTGGGTGCTGACCGCAAGATTCACGCGCTCCCGCTCGAGCGGACTGAACCCGGGCTGCCTCACGGCATCTCGAATCTGAGTCACGTTCAAATCGCTGCTCGGTCCTCGATGCGCATCACCGGCACGAGTTTGTTCCTGAGTGCTTTGCACCGACTGCAGCACCTGGCTTGCGCCCGCAGCCCGTGGCTGCTGCTGTCGTTCGCGACGCTTATCGTCCGCCAGATCGCGAAGCTCGGGATTTAGTCGTGTCGGCTCCTCGTGACGGTCCGGATTGTACTTGCGGCGACTATCCTCGTATTGAGCTTTCGCTTCGCGTTCTTTTCGCTCGTTCTCCTCTGCAGCAAAACGCATTGCCCCCTGAGCGACAGCACCGACGAGACCGGCAATGCCGGATCGCATGGACGAGGGTGCGAACCACTCGCCTCGCTCATCCCGCGCGGGCCAACCGAGAGAACGACTCACCATTTGCAGAACATCCCGGTATCCCAAGCGGTCCGATTCTGCCGTAAGGACCTTGTTAACGCGCTCCAGGGTCTCTGCAAGTTGCTGAACCGGGCTCCGTGCCTGCGTCGGCTCCATGCTTGGTTGATAGCTCATTGACGAATGCTCCGAGATGTTCGTCTGTTCTTCCGCGTGGATGGATCGGCAGAAAAGATAGTGAGTGGTTCCGCATCCTTCTCTGCCTTCATTGATTGTTATGCCGTGTTGCGGCTCAACGGTGAGCTTTATCGTGAACAGCAGTATGCCTCAATTGCCTTTAACCGCCCTCGCGGGCGCAAAGCTCTATTCCCCCTACGGGATCGGGAAGCCCATCTTGGTGTTCTCAACACACTAACCATGGGATAACTACTGAATATTCTTCAAGATCAGGATTTTTTGTTCCCGTATCGGTAGGTCGATTGGCGATGACGAAACCGCAGCAAAAGGACGCTTCGCGCGGCCCGCAATTGCAATACCTCTACGAAATCGTCCTGCAGAAGCCGTTATACAAACGGAACTTCAGGAAGAAGCTTCTGGAGATGAACCTCATTACTCCCCTGGAGGAGTTTCAAGAAAACGTGCGACATCGAGCTGCCCGCCTCTACCCGTCCTTCCAAAGTGGGACTAGCTTCGACGTGCGTATAGCTCGCTCTCGAGTGACCAAGGGCACCGCATGAACGACGCTCGTCGCGGCTATCAACTCATCTGCCGGATCCGAGGAAAAATCCAGTCGAGTGCTGGCATCACAAATTTGCGGCGTTAGTTCTACAACTCTTACCTGCGAAAGCACCCTTGAAAAATCTAGTGACAGAATATCGAGCTCAATTCTTCCGATCTGGTTGAGCTTGCTGATTTCCCAAAGCACGATGCTGGAAATGCACCATTCGTGAGCCGCAAGGGCTTTCTCTTCCTTTTTCGAAAGGTCGCCGATCAGAGCGTCAATCAAAATGTGGGTATCAAGATTGAGCATTCCACACAGCACCGGTCGATTCGGTATCCCCATGCTTCTTCAGCTTCCCTTTGAGGGAGCCGATCAATGCTGCAGATTGCTGCTCTACCGGGTAGATTCTCGCGAGAGGTTTTCCATGCTTTGTAACCTCAATCCCTTCCGGGGCGAGTTGCTCGAGTATTTTCAAACACTCGGCCTTAAACTGCGAGATTGGAATCTTCTTCTTCATGAAGTGTATTAATGGTTAAAAATATTGACTAGTCAATATTCTTAACCAGCAACATACGCTAATGCCCGACGGGTCAGAAAATGGTGACAGAGACCAATATTCCTATTTTTAGGGGCGCGTGATTGGACCGAAGGGTGTAGCAGGCTCTCGACCAAAAATAGGAATAGTGGTCTCTGTCACCATTTTCGTATGTCGTAGGCAGGACGGCCTGAAACGCTAAGCTCCTTAAATCTCGTCGATTTTAAAACAGACCGGCCGGGTGCGCTTAATAGCGTAGGCAATTTCGCTATTCTACGGTCTGCGGGTAGAGGTGCGAAGGGATTCGCAAGCGCGACCGCGTGGCGCTTGCGAGACCGTTTCATGGATTCAAAAAAAGAAAGGTTTCCGATTCAGCGCACGGCGGAGCTTAGCACTTGAATTGTTTCTGTGCTTCCGTGGTCCTTCGCGTAGTCCAGAGCCGTTTTGCCTTCGCGGGATCGCAGCTCTGCACTCGCTCCGCCTGCGAGCAACGCGCGTGCAATTGCAGCCTTTCCTTCGGTCGCGGCTTGCATCAGCGGAGTAACACCTGATGCATCGCGGGCATTTGAATCTGCCTTACTGCGCAAGAGCAGAGCGACTACGCTCAACTTTCCCGAAGTCACCGCATAGTGAAGCGCGGTCCGTCCCTGTGCACCTCTTACCTGGTGCGAAGCCCCGGATTGAAGCAGTAACTCAGCGGCCTCCAATCGCCCTGCACGGACCGCGGCCATCAAAGCCGTGTCGCCATCGATCCCCGGGGCGTCGACTCCCGCAGCATCTTTTCGCAGGACTTGCCGGAGCTGACCAAGATTCCCCTGTGACGCCGCTTGGTGCAGCGGCGTGCCGAAGGCACTTACGGAACCAAGCTCCCTACGTCTTAACTCCTTCGCCGGACTATCCCCGCGCGCGTTTTGCTCATTCAACCTCGCCCCTCGTTTGATGAGAAGCTCCGCAGTCTGTCGCTGATTCGCTTGAGTGGCCAGTAGTAACGCGGTACTGCCGGATGCATCTTTTAGCGTGAAGTCCGCACCCGCGCTCAACAGCTTCTGGACCACAGAACTATGCCCCCGGCGAGCGGCTTTCATCAAAGCCGTCTGGCCGAAAGCATCTGTCAAATCCGTCTGCGCGCCTGCTCGCAGGAGTTCCGCAACCGTCTCTGCTTGCCCCGATTCAGCAGCAATCATCAACGCCGTCTGCCGACTGCTGCTACGCTCGTCGACCCTCGCGCTTCGCGCAAGCATGAGCCGAACCAGCTCGACTTCCCCTCGCTCCGCCGCGAGTGCCAGCGGCAACTTGGCACCACCAAAATCGGTCCGGACACCATGATTGATTAGCAACTTCGCAATCGCCTGCCGATTCGGGCCCAGGGGGAACAGCACCCCGGAGGGATCGCGCTTTTCGCCGGCACCGTCCCCGCGCAGCACTAGCGTGAGCGGCGTCTCTCCCTGAGGATTCTGGATATTCGAATATGCTCGGTGAGCAAGCAGCAGCTCGACGATCTCCGGCGTGACACCGAGAGCGGCAGCTTCGAGCAACGCGAAATTGCGCTCTGCGATACTGGTTCTCCCACGGGTCAGCAGGTGGCGAACACCTGCCGGGCTATTCTTCTTGGTTTCAGCGATGAGGTTCTCCACCTCGTCGGAGGCGGACGCGTTCAGAACACTACCTGCCGCAAAGGCAATTACAACAGCTAGAATAGACGTCAAAACTCGGCGGATCCTGCCACCGAGAAATCGGTGTCGATGCAGAGAGGTCCCCTCGACAAGTTCGCTATCTTGCCAAAGCCCATGAACCTCGCTAGCGCTCGTGTCACGCAAGTGTCACCTGCTCGGCTAATCGCCGTTCGTCGCTTTCCCCTTTTGGAGCGCAATAACGACGGCGCAGGCGACGAACACCGTTGAATACGTCCCGACAATGATGCCGACCACCAAAACGAAAGCCATGTCGGCGATC
>JAGRAW010000397.1 GCA_020434415.1 Bdellovibrionales bacterium | reverse complement strand
GAAACTACTCTGCTTGCAAGCTTTACCTCCTGGCGACATGTCGTCATCGGGGCCTGCGCAATCGGGTTGCTCGTTGCAGTCCCTAAGGTGAGTCGACGCCGACTTGTTCAGATGAGCGCTCTTGGACTTGTTCTGGGCACTTTAGGTATGACGCGTACGCTCCCGGTCGCTGATGCCCTCTCTCCATATCGATACGACGGCTCCTTCTTCTGGTCTTCGATACAGATGCTCGAGCTCGACGCGGCTGAGCCCTATGGTGACGCAATGAAGGAGGAAGCGGCACGCTACTGGATGGCGAGAGAGGCATTCGAGCTTGGCGCTCCACCACGGAATATCGTTCTGGTGGTCATCGAATCGCTTTCCAGCGTCGACAGTACTGCTGCGGGCGGGTCGAACAGTAAGTTTCCCAAGCTCGACGGCTTGGCGAGCGAGGCCCATACGTTCGAGAATTTCTTTGCGAACCACTCTTACTCCGCCGGGGGCTTGATTTCTCTCGTGCAAGGAGTGCCCCCCCTGCCGTTTCCTAACGCGCTTCGGAGTGTGAGCCGTTCCTATGCCAAGGTCGGCTCACCGTTCAACGCGCGTGGGGCGAAGAATACTCGAGCCGAGGTGCTGCTCAGTTTTGACAAGGGGATGTTACGCTTCGACGAATGGGCGAGAGAGCTCGGACTTGACGCAGTGCGCGGTTTGCACGAGGTTGCGCTATTTCAGGATCAGCCGCGATTCGCCTTGGATGGTATCTCGGATCAGGTGTTGTATCAGCAGGCGCTCTCGGACATCGCCCGACTCGGAAGCTCGAGCGACAGCTTCTTCTTGATGGTGGTAACCAGCAGCTCGCACCGCCCTTACCTGCATCCAGCCGGAGGCGCAAACACAGAGGATGAGGTGTTTCGCTACGTCGACACAGCGTTCCACGATTTCTACCAGGCGCTGAAAGCCGACGGATTTTTCGCGAACGGTTACCTGCTGGTGACCGGAGATCACCGAAAGCTGATGCCGCTTACTCCCGAAGAACTGACACGGTGGGGAGATTCAGCGCAAGCTCGCGTCCCGCTGTTTATCTTCGGACCCGATGTGGTCAAGGGCACCAGGGACAAGCGATTCTTTCAGCAGTCGGACCTCTTGCGAAAGCTGGATACGGCGATAACCGGTGATACTCCGCTGAGCCCTCATCCGATATTCGTGTCCGAGTGGATTAGTTTTGCGAAGGATGCAGATCGGCAGGGGAACTTGTTGGTGTTCAATGAGCGCGAGAGCTCGGCCAAGAAAGGAGCTGTCCTGTCGGCCCACGGACGGACCGTGCGGACTCTCGAGGGCGAAGTTCCGGAGGACGTGCTACGGGAGATTCATATGCTACGAGCTCGGGCGCAGGATGCGAATGAACGAAAGGAGTTTGACTGTGTTCTTCCGCAGCTCGCGTTGCAGACGGTGACTGCCGAGCACTTTCGTGAAACGCTCTACTGGGGCAATGTCCTGGGCTCGCGAGAAGCAAACCCGATACATGAAACCACCGTGCCGGCTGTTGCGTTCGACCGTATTCGACTTGACCCTACTAGCATGACGGAAGGCGCCACTCGGGTGTATCAAACGGTCGTGCAGGTAGAAGAAAGCGGCTACTACTGGCTGAGACTGATCGTCGATCGAGATGCCCAGGCGTGCCTTCGCTTAGGGGATGTGGCGCTACTCAGCAGCGAGCAGGCGCTCAGCGATGCAGATACGCAAGGGATTCGACGTCTCGATGCCCGGGTATATTTGCGACACGACCGCCCGCAACTCCTTGCAATTGGCCACTACCAGTCGAAGGCGAGCTCGAACCTAAAACTTTACTGGAGAGTTCCTGGAGAGGAGCGTTTTGAGCCCTTCAAGCAAATTCCTGGGAAGTGACTACTTAACCAGGGGAGAGGAAGGAGTAGAAGCGGGCGGACGACTCTCTTCGGTAGCGTTCGTCCGCTCTACGGTGCAAGAAACAGTGAAAGTCACTTGCGTTCACAGTACCGTCGCAGTGTGCTGCGCAAGGTCTGGGAGTAGGTTTCTTCTGCGAAGTCGGAGTTTCTTGTGAAGCGTAGCACCTCTCGTCCTCGAGGATATCGTAAGTCGTAGGCTTTTACGATAAGGACCGGAACTCTCCTCGCCTCCTCCAGAGTTGCTAGCAGCGTTCGTTCGGCTGCTCGTTTCTCTGTGGTTATGCTGACCACGGAGCGACGCTGAACGCTACGACACCGCCTAGAAAGGCTTGTCGCGAAAATTCGGCGGGACAGACGCTTCCTCGACTCTTTCAGCTAGACGGCTCTGTTGAAGGTGACGCAGGAGGTTCGACAAGAGGAATCAGCGATGCTCTGTCTCGTCAGGCCGGATACTCGGTCAGAATGCCGTCAAAGAGTAAACGCGTTCGCCCGGTGTTTATCAGGAGCATTTTTTGATCACGCGGAAGCCGATCTTGCCGCTGAAGCATCAGGGCCAGTCCGGCGATGCCGGCGGCTTCACAACGTATGCCCTGATCCGCGGCGATTTGTAGGGCGTGATCGAGATACTCTTCGTCGAGAATCTTGACGCCAGAGTCCGGTCCACAGCAGCCCAGTTTGCGATAGAATCGCATCCAATGCTCACTGTAGTTGACATAGGGAAGTCGAGACGAGTAGAGGCTGCACGCCTTCGAATTCATGTTCTGAATTGTCGCGGCGAGGATATTGCAGCGTCGTGCTTGGTTGATGTCGACTTTCAAACGAGGATCCGGTACGTCCGCCATGACCTCGTGTTTGAGAACGTTGAAGATGTTCTCGAAAAGATTTCCAGTGCCGAAGGGTACGAAGCAGTACGTCGGACATTCGTTCAGAATTTCGTAGGCCATCCAGTCATAGAAGCGAGAAGTCGGATCGAGGGCGGCACTGGAGGTAATGTCCATGCCGGTCGGGTTCTCGGTTATGCGCAGCACGTCCTGCCAGTAGAGCGTCCGATGGGCAAGATCGACCTCGTAAACGCGGCAGCCGATCTGTTGCAGGATATCGGCTCGTAACCGCGGCAGCGAGACGTCGACAATAACTCGCAAATTTGGGAGGCCGTAGAGGCGCAGCAGTTGCTGAATCGCGATTGCTGCGGAGCCGTGGGAAATGATCGACATCTCCGGCAGGGGACCGTCGGCAAACCCTGCCTCTTTCGCTCGCAGAAAATCACGATACGTCCGGATGATCTCCCAGGCCATGCGGTCCTTGTGGGTACCTGAGGGGTTGACGCTTTCATCCTTCAACCACACGTTCGAGAAGCCGGGCACCTCGATCTGTCGAGTGGGAGTTGCGGGGAATCTGGGTTCATTCGGGGGGAATTCAGGATGTAACGGGTCATGGTCAGAGCCCGTCGGGATTCGGGAAAGGATTTCCCTCTCAGTAGGTGAAAGTGCCATCGAGAATTTCTCTTACCCAATGCATTAAATCATCTGTAGAGAACGGCTTTGCAAGGACCGGGACGCCGTTGGCAAGAACTTGTTCAAGTTGGGTGCTCTCATCGGAACAGCCGGTGACAATCAACGTTCGAATGCTCGGGCGAAGTGAACGAACATGCGTTGTCAGCTCAAAGCCGTCCATTTCCGGCATGCTCAAATCGGTCAGCAGCAAATGGATTTGCCGGTCGTAGCGGGAGAGTGCTTGGAGCGCTTCAGTTCCGCGGGCGGCTTCGATTACCTTGTAACCGAACAGCTCCAAGGTATCGCGCATCATGCAGCGAACCACCGATTCATCATCGACGAGGAGAATTGTCTCTGAGCCGCGAAGACTCTCTTCAGTTCTGGAGCCAAATGCCTCAGCGCGGTCGAGGTTCGCTCGCGATGTCTCCGCCACGCTCGTCGGTAGAAACACCATGAACGTCGTGCCCG
>JAGRAW010000396.1 GCA_020434415.1 Bdellovibrionales bacterium | reverse complement strand
AGGGAAATCGGCTAAAGAGCAAAACACGGATAGCGATCCTAAATTACGAGAAGCATTACGGGCGAAATGCTTTCTTTCTATTCAACCTAAGCAGCGTAGCAGCAAGGATACAGTGCAGACGAACTGATTTTGGCCGGAGTCTCTTGATTTGCCGCCTCTCCGATATCTTGGGGGAGGGTACTTCAGGGGGCACAGAAGCGATGTTTGTCAATTTAGTTCGTTCATAGCGGTATTTCATCAGAGTGGGCGGCACGAGGGTGAGCGAAACTACTCTGCTGGAGGTTGAAGTTTGTACGAACGTCATGTTCAGCAAGTGAGGTGGCTTTGAATATGTCAGTTGCTAGAGTTCGCGCAGGAAACGTTGATGAAGAAGAGGGGTTTGTTGCCTCCCGTGGAGTAAAACCGGAGCGCAATTTGTTAGCAGCGGTCCTTGCAAGAGCAATCTGCGACGCGTTCGGTTCGGCGCAGTGTGACCGGCACGTCGTGCGTAGCGCACGGCAATGGCTGTTTGGGAAACTAACTCCCACCAGAGCATTCAGTTTTGCCTGGGTGGCACAGCATCTGGATCTTGATCCAATTGCGTTGCAGGGCACACTCCGCAGCTACGAAACAAATCCAATAATTCTTCAGGAGCGATTGAGTTTGCTCCGTTAAATAACACCTGTTTAGGCGGAATATCCGACTAGATAAGTGAACAAAGAGAGCATGTGGTGAGGTCCGGGCGGGTCTTGCCACATGCTCTCACTTTTTTTGCTGTAGTCAGTTCCCCCGGGATAGCTTTGTCGACAGGCAGTTACTCGGGGGCGGTTCAGCCGCGGGCTACTGCCGGGTCGTGCGAGCAAAAACTTCGTTTTTGCGCCCTCCGAGCGGGTCCGACAGGGTGATTCGGCCGGTTTTTCGGTCTCATAGTGTCATCCATTGCAGTACCGACCTTGCAATTACGTTGGGAGCTGGGTATGAATACCTGCTTCCGTTCGGCACCTGGCCGAACGATGGCTGGCCTTTAGGGGGGCGGCATTCGTCGACCCAGCTTTGATTCTGTATACGTTAGGTAATTTTCATGACTAAGGTCTTCGTCGGCAATTTTAGCTTCGCCATTGATGATGAACAGCTCCGCGAGCATTTCTCGCGTTTTGGAAGCGTTGTCTCGGCGAAAGTGATGCGAGAAGGAGAAGGAGGACGCTCTCGCGGGTTCGGGTTCGTCGAGTTTTCAACGCCCGATGATGCGCAGTCCGCGATACGAGAGTTGGACGGTACGACCTGGGACGGTCGTGTTATCAAGGTCAGTGAGGACCGGAGTGAGCGCCGAGGTGACTCGGAAGGGCACTCCTCCTATGAGCGTGGTGGTGGAGGCTATGATCGTAGCGGTGGAGGAATGGGGCGTGGGGCTCCACGACAGTCGACCGGATACTTCCGGGCGCAGCCGCTGGATCTCGGATTCCGCCGACGCAAGAAAGTTGATCCATTCGTCGAAGATACGACGATGCACATCGACTACAAGGACGCCAAGCTCTTGAGCCGATTCATGAGTGAGCGCGGGAGAGTGTTGCCGCGTCGGATGACAGGGCTCAACGCAGCCAACCAGCGTCAGATTTCACGAGCTATCAAGCGAGCCCAGCACCTGGCAATCTTGCCTTACCGGCGAGGCGCATAGGCACAGCGCACAGGATTCGGGTCGCGTAGAGTCCGGCCTGTGCCGTTGTTTTGCGCAGGTCGTTCGGCTTACGTGATTTAGCCGGCGGAAAGCGTCCCGATGCTCCGGAAAACCTCCAACTTTGCCGTTACGGCCGACTAGCTTTCCCATTCCGGGTCGCCAGGCACGTGAAATACTTGCTCTTGGCCTTTCGTTACTTCCTCTAGATCGGCGGCTTCGCAGAGTTGATTGATTACGTGCTTGATGCGTTGACCGCTCTCTTCGATCAAACGGAGTGCCTCGCGTTGATCGCTGTCGAGCTGGCCGGTGGAGCGAACGATGTACGCTCCACCCAACACAGCGCCGAGTGGATTGTTGATTTCATGCCGCAGGGTGCCCAGTAACACCTTGATGGTGGCCATTCGCGATTGCCGAAGGCGATGCATGATCAACTCTTCCTGTATCGCCTTTCGCTCGAGGATAGCGTCAAGCAGCGGCAGGAACAGCGGCTCCGCAATCTGGCGCTTACCCAAAAAATGAGCGGCTCCAGCCTTCACCGCGTTGGCCGGGAGTTCGGGAGAGTCATCGGCTGATACTGCAAGGATGGCAGCGTGCGCAACGGCTGGATGCTCCAGCAGCTCAACGCCCATACCGTCCGGTAAATGTTGGTCAAGAATGATCAACTGAAACTTCTTACCGTCTTCATCAAGGACTCTTCGACCTTCGGCGATCGATTCGGCAACGGTAATGGACAAATCCTGACGCCAGGCACGAAGCCTAATTTCGAGCAGCTTTCTGAATTTTTGGTCGTCTTCGAGAATCAGCGTGTTGAGAGCCATAGCAAGTCAGACTATTTCTTCACCGAACGAAGCCCGTCATTAGTAGTCACTACTTCATCTGTCGGACGCGACGGATCCTGCCTCGATAATTTTTCATTCCTATCTACCTCTTCCTTTCTTTTCCTTTCTGCTCTTTTTCCTTTCTAACTGTCCGGTCACAACGTCACCGGAGCACATCAGTCAGGGCAGGCATGTTCTACGCGTATGGCTCGTCCTCTCCGTCTAACCGAGGATTGCCGGCAGGGAAGCGGCCCCTGGACGATAGCCTATTCTCGAAGCTCCTGCTTCATTTTTAGGATTTGTTCCCGCAATAGTGCGTAGGGCTGTGCCCCGCGGACGAAAGTTCCCGTATAGCCACCCACATCGTTTCGCCGACCAATGAAAAACGAGGGAATTCCCTTCAGTCCAAGGCGTCTCGCTTCCGCCATGTCGGCGGCTATCTCCGTTTCATACTTCTTGCTGTCTGCGCAGGTATTCAATTTCTGGCTATCGACGCCGTCAAGACGCGCGCCGAGCTCGTGTAGCTTCCCGTTACGCACATCCTCTTGTTGTTCGAACAACAAACCGAACATCTCCCAGTATCGTCCCTGCTCGCCTGCGCAATGAGCTGCGGTTGCAGCCGGTTTCGCTTGTTCGTTCGAGCTTAGCGGGAAATCTCGAAATAGAACTTGAACCGCACCATCCGCAGCAAACTCTTGCTCCAGCTTCTTAAAGCTGGAGTCATAGAACTGCTTGCACGGTCGGCAGAGAAAGTCCCCGAAGATCTGGACAACCACCGGCGCATCCTTGGCACCGAGAAAGGCATCGTCCCGGTGACTTCCGTCAGGAATCCAAGTTCTCGCTTCCAAAGCGGCTGCGGGCTTGGGAGCGCCGTCCGTCTTCTCCTCCAGCTTCTGCTCTAATCGGGAAAAGTCGTTTCGGAGCGCGTCAACGTCGTAGCGGAGTTGCCGAAGCGCTCGTACTTCCGCTTCCAGGTTCCGAATCTGTTCCCGTTCATAACTGGACGGATCGTCGCCGCAGCCCAGAGTGAGCAAAAGGGTCGAGAGCACCATGTGGTGGACTAGAAGGCGATAACTCATTCGGCAAAACAAAATTGGAGCAATTTGGCGGTGTCAATTCAACGTGACTACCCGCCTTCAGAGCGTAGTGTAACAGATGGGTCGGGATACGCCTACCGTGCGACGAGCAGATCCAGGCACAGAGGAGCCCCGGCACTACTTTGCAATGGCCGCATGCATTGCCGGTAGAAAAGTGACGTGCCGGGGCTGAACTTCGATTGGGAGGATCTCTTGAGGGGCCCGGAGTCGAGCACCTCGGAATATAAGCTGAGGATTGGATTTATCCATATTAAGGACCTGTGGTGGCGAGTCGGTAGCCGGGTCCCGGCGGGCTCGGC
>JAGRAW010000395.1 GCA_020434415.1 Bdellovibrionales bacterium | reverse complement strand
ATCCCACTCTAACTCCCCGGTTTTCATCGCCGTAACCTCCGCTGATGGACTTTTTGAGATCCGACAAGTAGAAGCCTCGTTCTGAGGATGGGAACAGTCGCTTAAAACCCACCGGGTTAGTGGCTAATCCTTTTCACTATTTTTTTTCGTGGCATACTCAGTAGCCTTTAGTTACTTTAGCGTAGATGAAGTAAGGGCGATCGCGGCGCCATTTTTCTCCCTTGCTTGAGCCGAGTTTCCTGCTGTTGCGATGCCGGGGCTGTCGTTGCTTGTAAGGTTCAGTTTTCTTGCGAGGCCTCCACGATGGCGCGGCGGTGGGCTTCAGGTAGGAGAGGGTATGACCCACTTCGATTCGCGGTCTCTAGCAGATTGCTGAAAAAGCCCTTCCATGGACTTTTTCAGGTCGTGCACGCAAAAACTTTGTTTTTGCGCACTCCAGATTGCTGAAAAGAATTTTTCAGCGCCGTGCTAGAGATCGAGACCTCTACAGGTGGGGTGGGGAGCATTTGAGTTTACACGGGTATAGTCCTGAGCAGTCGATAGGAACGGGGGAATGGCGAACAAACCGGATGTAATTGTCGGTCTAGATATCGGCACCACAAAAATAGCCGTCATCGTCGCGCAGCGCGGATCGGGCGGTTCCATAGATATCGTCGGAATCGGTTCGCATCCCTCGCAAGGCCTGCGAAAGGGAGTGGTCATCAATATCGAGGCCACCGTCAATTCGATACAGCGTGCGGTGGAAGAAGCTGAATTGATGGCGGGTACCGAGATCTCGACTGTCTACGCCGGCATCGCCGGTGCCCATATCTCCGGATTTAACAGCCACGGGATCGTCGCCGTTAAAAACAAGGAAGTGACTCCGAAAGATGTAGAGCGAGTGATCGATGCGGCACGTGCCGTCGCGATCCCGATGGACCGCGAAATTCTTCACATTCTTCCGCAGGAGTATATCGTCGACGAACAGGACGGCATTCGCGAGCCGCTCGGTATGTCAGGAGTTCGTCTCGAAGCGAAGGTGCACATCGTAACGGGTTCCGTTTCCAGCGCACAAAACATCGTGAAGAGCGCGAATCGTGTCGGCTTGAACGTCGCAGACATCGTCCTCGAGCCCATTGCCTCGGCTGAAGCTGTGTTGTCCCCCGAGGAGAAGGAGCTTGGGGTCGCGATGGTTGATATCGGAGGCGGGACTACCGATATCACGGTGTTTCATGCCGGCGCGATCAAACACACCGCAGTGCTACCGCTCGGCGGCAACCATATCACGAACGACATTGCCGCCGGTCTACGGACGCCGTCCAGCTCGGCTGAACAAATTAAGCGTCGCTACGGCTGTTCGACGACTCGTGCGGTGGCAAACACGGAAACGATCGAAGTTCCCTCGACCGGGGGCAGGGAGCCACGCGTTCTATCGCGTCATGTCCTGACCGAGATCATCGAACCGCGCATGGAAGAGATTTTGACTCTAGTGCATCGCGAGCTAATTCGGTCGGGTTTCGATGAATTTCTCACCGCAGGTGTCGTATTGACCGGTGGAACCGTCCTGCTTGAAAACACCGTAGATCTTGCGGAAGAGATTTTCGGTATGCCGGTGCGCATCGGCTACCCGACCAACGTCGGTGGGCTGGTCGATGTCGTGAACTCTCCTGTCTATGCAACCGGTGTCGGGCTTGTGTTGTATGGCGCCCGCCGAGGAGTGGAGCAACGCGGATTGCTGAACACTGGCGGCTTTCGTGGCGGCGGCCCAAGCCTTTTCGAACGGGTGCGTAGCCGCATGAGCGAGTGGTTCAGTGCCCATTTTTAGGGGGCCCATTTTTAGGGGGCCCATTTTTAGGGGGGGCACGCTTTCAACAGGCGCACGCTGCAATGGAGCTCACCCTTAACGCACGGAGCACGAGCGGATTGCTGATCTGAGCTTTGTCGGCAGTCCGCTCGGGAGACGATCCTTCATGGCAGCGCTCTCTTTCTGGACGAAAGCACGGCGAGAGCGTCTTGCAGGTGCAGTCGCGGTCGGTATCCTCCTCAGTCTTCTCCTTGCTCTTATCTCCGATTCCTCGAGCGAAGGAATGTTCCGTCGGGGCGACTTTCCCGCGTTCTACGCAGCGGGTGCGATCGTATTGGAAGGGCTGTCTGAACGCCTCTACGATCCGACCCTCCAAGCAGCGATTCAGCAGCGCCACTGGCCGAGCCTCACAGGGGAGTTTTACGCGTTTGCCTATCCTCCTTTTGTTGCCGTGCTTGCAGCACCATTGGCGTTACTTCCTGCTCCCGTCGCAAAGGCAGTATTCAGCACAATGATGATCGCAGCCGTGCTGTTCGCAGTGCTGTTGCTGCCGAGAATTCGTGGTGAATTGAAGGATCAACTCTTCAGTGTCGGCGTGCTGTTCGCGGCCTTTGCCCCACTGACAGCAGGCGTTCTTGGCGGACAAAACACGGCTCTTAGTTTGCTCTGCTATACCGCCACATTCTGCCTCCTCTTGCGGAGGACGCCACGGTCAGAGTTCCAGGCTGGTCTAGTATTGGGCTGTTGGTGCTTTAAGCCGCACTTTTTGTGCATCGCGTTGTTGCTGCTGCTCGCCGGGGGGCTTTTGCGCCCCGTGCTTGGCGCCTGCATACCGATGATTTTTTGCTACTTCATAGGCGCCGTGGTGCGTGGCCCCGCATGGCCGCTCGAGTGGGCAGCTATTGCTCGCGACTTTGCAGCTCGTGACTTACTCGTAAACGGGCAGCAGATGGTCTCGATTGGAGCGAGTGCGGCAGCACTGCTCGAGCACTTTGGTATCGCAGTCGATTCGGTTGCAGCAGCTCCTTTGGCCGTATCCATCGTGCTTCTTCTCTTCACGGTCGCTGCGGTTATTCGACTTCGACCAACTTGCTCGGTGTTGTTTACCGCCTGCCTTATCGGCCCGACTGCAGTGCTGATGTCGCCCCACACGCTTTTCTACGATGCCGCCATCTGCCTTGTACCGATTGTCGCTCTGCTCCAGGTGAGAACCGATCGCCAAGCTACGATGCTATTGCTTGGCATAGCTGCGGTTTTTGCCGTTTGCCTGTTTCGAGACCAATTTGTCATTCAGCCGCTGCTTCTATTTCCACTCTGGACCCTGTGGCTCGTGTTTAGAAAGAGGGTGGCTCGTGTTTAGAAAGAGGGTGGCTCGTGTTTAGAAACAGGAGCACAGCTTTAAGTTGTTTGAACAATAGGTCCGCCTCTGCTACATAAAAAGCGCCGAACCCGTTCTTACAACCTCCAGAATGCCTCGGTACTGCCGGATAGCAAGAACAGTGCGTCAGCATCCTGCTATAGCCAAGTTGCTGGAAACAAAGCGAAATTTACGACCGGCAGCTAAAGCCGCAGTTGGGAGGTGCAAACAACGGTCGGATGGCGCAACAGGCAGACGGTAGAAGCTTCAGCCCTGCGGCTTCGATGCAGGATCAGGCTCCGCCAGGTTTGTTAGCAACCACCGATTTTGCTAGGTATGACGTCTTGTTTCTGATTCCTGGGTAGGGAATGCCGGTCTTGGTTTGTAGCGGTTTCGATCTTCGCTTGCTTCGGTCCGCTACAGTGGGTCCGCTGCAGTGGGTCCGCTGCAGGGGGTCCGCTACAGGGGGTCCGCTACAGGGGGTCCGCTACGGGCGGTCCGCTAACGAAATTAAGGAGCGGCAGCTTGGTCCGGATACCATTCCGTAAGAGCAAGGTGCTTGATAGGGGGTCTTTCTGAAAGAGAAGTCTGTTCAATGAGTAGGCGGGCACGCAAGAAAAAGAAACTGCAGCGAAACGGCACTGCCGAACAGTCGACGGAGCAAAACGCTTCTCTGTTTGACAGCGCCGCTGCCGATGCTGAGCGAGATAAAAGCAGTTCCCCAAGGGATCCTG
>JAGRAW010000394.1 GCA_020434415.1 Bdellovibrionales bacterium | reverse complement strand
CTTCGTCGAGTGACAACGGTTCAAGTGCCGCGGTGAATTCCTGGAAGATAGCCATCACCTGCTGCGACACCTCGCGATAGACGTGCATTCGCGGACGGACAAACAGTGCGTGCGGACACAATCGCTTTGCATGCGCTGCCGGCATCGCGGAGCGGATGCCGAATCGACGTGCCTCGTAACTGGCGGTAGCAACGACCCCACGTCCGTCTGGGCTACCGCCGACCACGACGGGGAGTCCGCGCAACGAAGCATCGTCCCGCTGCTCGATTGCGGCGTAGAACGCATCCATGTCGATGTGAATTATCTTCCGCACGGGAGCCGGCCTTAGTACAACTCGTCCCAAAGTAGAATGGTAAGAGTGCGAAATGTTCTCCCGAGCCCGATAGCTGTCCGGAACTTGCCCGATAGCTATCCAGAACTTGCTTGCGGCATGGGAATTCAAGAGCGCTCTACGAAAGTCTACCTTGGGTCGCGCCTTAACCAAATACTTACAGGGCGATAATAATGCCTTAGCGTTCTACGGCAATCATCGAGCTACGTCACGTCGGCGTCGCCGAATAGAAGGACATGAGCAAAGTTCGTGAAAGAATACTGTTGGTTGATGACGAACGACTCGTACTGGAGCTGTTCGAAGGTCTCCTGAGCGAAGCGGGTTTCTCCATCGTCGGCACCTCGAGCTCGCTGGAAGCTCTCCATTTTATCGCGACGAACACCTTCGATATCCTAATCTCCGATGTGTTGCTCGGAGAGGTAGATGGCTTCGCTCTATTATCAGCAGCCCGAGAGAAAGATCCTTCGATCAAGGTCGTTCTGATTACCGGCTTTCCGGACGAGCGAGATGCAGCGCTTGCCGAGAAGCTCGGGGCGATCTATCTCCAGAAGCCTGGCGCTTTTGAGGCGATTCTCCCGACCGTCAAAAGGAACCAAGGCCTCCATGCTGTAGGTTGACTCGGTACTATCCCGTCAATTATTTGGCCTGAACGAAGTCGAGCGCGCCGAGGTGGTCTTGAAACGCCCGTCGATTATGAGCGGATTCGTTCGGGTAACGCTTCTGCAAGCGTGCTAGTGCCTCACGGAGCTTTCTACTCGAGCTAGCGACGAGAGGATCTCGCGTGCCCCGAAAAGCGAATGTCCCACCGGTTTGTAGACGGCGGTGACTGTCGTAGAAAAATTGCTTCTGATCTTCGATAGCGGAGAGAATGAGCTGACGAACCGGAGCAAGCTCTCGCGGACGCACCAGAAAGTCGAATTCGGAAATGATTTGCTCAGTCTGGGCATTATAGCTGGAAACCGTCTTGCCGGCGACGCCACCTGACGTGAACCACTGAAGTGTTTGCACCCGCTGGACCACCGCCCGATCCACAAGCTGAAATAGTTGTTCCAAATTGAGCGCTTCATCACGATCCAAGGTGGACTGCTCAGCTTGAAACTCCGTTCGGCGATGCGATATGGCCTCGTACGCTTCTTCCGGCGAAAGGGCGTAGGCGCACAGCGTAGGGAGGAGGATGTTCAAGACCGCTGTGGCGATGAACAAGCTTCGCATAACTTCCTTCGGTCAGTAGCAGCACGTGGTCGCGTGCTACTACGCTGGTTCGACAGTTTGAACTCAGGGCCTTCGAGCGCTTGGTTCTGCTCGGTGTGAAACAAGCTTTTTCGGCACCTCGCATAGACCCGTAGTGAAAGGTATGACCGAAAGAAGCAGCATTGCTACCCCTCAGCTTCTCGGCTCACTTCGTCGATATAATGTACGTGAGGCGGTCTGGCGGCGCTTCTAGGCGCAATTTCGGCGGCTTAGCGCTGCAAATGTAAGCGGTATCTGGTATTCTAGGGGGCTGCGCCGGCGTCTTCGGGTTGTCGGCAGGTTTACAACTTCGGTTTTAGGTGTCGGGCGAATGTCGCTCAGAATAACCATTCTATCCATGTTGTTCAGTGTGTTGAGCGGGTGCGCAATCGTGCCGCAAGAACCGGATTACGCCGGTCCTGTCTCGCGTCCGTCCGAACTGGAAGAGTATTACGACGTCAGCGACTCCTATCAGGACTACTTGGAAGAGGTGATAGCCGAGACGGAGCACTATACAGTGCGTCGTATCGAAATTGACTCCCTCTACGGTGATGTCACCGTCGACTACTTCCAACGTGCCGAGAAAAGTGACGATCTTATCTTGGTCATGCCGGTACTCGGGGGACGCAACCTGTTTGCGAACTATATCGCCGGGTACATGGCGTCGAATGGCTTTGATGCGGCGGTGATTCATCGTGACAGTCAGTTCAAGCGTCCCGAGAATTACGATCGTGTGGAGGAGCTTTTCCGGGAGAACGTTCGAAAGGATCGGGTGGCGATGGACTTCTTCGAGCGTGAATACGGAAAGGTGGACTTCGGTTCCTTCGGCATCAGTCGCGGAGCGATCAATGCTGCAATTACGGCCGGGGTAGACCCGCGGCTGAAGTATAATGTCCTTGCTATCGGCGGAGCGGATGTCGTGAATCTGTTTCGCGACTCGAAGGAGGACGGCATCAAGCGATATCGGCGTCGTGTGATGAAGGCGTTTCATCTCACTGAGGCCGAGTTCTACGGGTATCTCGAGGCAACTATACGCACCGATCCCAAGTATCTCGCGAAATACATCGATGCTCGCGACACGCTACTGTTCCTGTCAGTCTTCGATCGCTCGGTCCCGGTAAAATACGGCTTGAAACTCAAGCGGCGTATCGGCCATCCGCGGACGATTTTTCTCGCCAGCAGCCACTATACCACGCTGCTTTTTACAGAATTCGTTCCCCTCGCTCCGCCCTTCATTCCCCTCGACTTCATCGAAACCGAGGCGCTTACCTTCTACGGCGACAAGTTCGGACGACCAAAAGTGACCCTACGGCATATGCTGTATTCGACCATTCAGGCTCCCATCCAGCTGGTGGCACGAGTAGCGACCCTGCTATGGCCCGGCAACGATTAAAACGCCAGTTCGGTTGAAAAGCGGCGTTGCGCGCTTCGGCAATTGCCCGTCTTCTGTAGTTGAAACTCTGCGATAGCTACAAGGCTACCGGTTTCAACTTTGCCCGGTACTCTTCCACAGCCTTCCCGAATTCGAAAAGCGTGTAGGGCTGATCCTTGGCATCTACCGTCGGGCTGTCGGCGTTGTTAACCCAGAAGCGAAGCCCGCGTGGATGATAGATTACGTTCTGGAAGTTCGAGCTCATCGCCATTTGAGGAATCAGTTCCTTCATGAAGAGCTCGGGCGAAAGCTTCCCGTGGTGCATAGCCAAGGCCTCTGCCATCACTTCGTTGTAATGGCCGCCGTAGACCGTGTTGTCGCGGGAGGGGAGAAACTCCTCCTTGTCGCGAATTTCCGTTCCTGGTCGAAAGACCAGAAACCTTTGGGGGTCGCGGATATACAGCTCAGCTTCTTCAGTCTTGCCGTCGGTCATGAGATAGCCGAATGAGGCGGTCGGCGGGCTCTGCTCAATCAACCGGCGGACATCGGCAAGATTTGAAGCGTAGCTCAGAATGTCGCGCAAGAGAAACGGCATCGGCGTTCCTTCAAGCCGCTCACCTTCAGGATCTCCATAGCCCATCTCACCTAAAGTGATTCCTTGCAAATTCATACCGGACACGGCGCCGAGGAAGCCGACCCAGCCGATGTTGCAGTACGGATGCCCGCGGTCGGGAATACCGACAGTAATCAAGGGATACTGATGGAGTTTTGAAATGCGGTGAAGGCCCCAATCGAGGATGCGCACGGCGTACATTTCTCCATCCGCGGTTGCATCTCGGGAGACGCTAAGATTGCTGCAGCTCGTGCCGAGCTCTCCGGCCATCATCTGCTTCAGGACTTTCTTGATTTCGCGCTTGCCGCCCCACTCGCCGATTGAGGGTAGGATGTGTAA
>JAGRAW010000393.1 GCA_020434415.1 Bdellovibrionales bacterium | reverse complement strand
CGACGCTCGCTTCGGCGGCTCCGGTGGCGGTGGCGGCGGTGGTGGTGGCGGCGCCTTTGGCTGCGATGTCACCACGGACTTTTCCGATGGAGCTTTCCGAGGAGCTCTCTGGAAGCCGGTATCCGAAAACACCGGCAACCCGGTATTCCTCTTACCGTCCGAGTATTGGTCCAGTGCGGACAAAGGAGTGCAGGGCATCGAAGTGCTCGACAGTGCCGGAAACGTAGTCGTGAACGGAACGCGGAGGAATTGTTGCCCGAACGGCGGACGAGCACACTTCGATGTACCCCGCCGCGCGAGCTCGTTGAATGCGCTCGCACCGATTACAATACGGCTGCGGCTCAACGGGGGCACGACCGAGTGCCGAAACGTTCCCACGCCGACGACTCGCTACGACTAGGAGCCGTTGGGCCTGCTTTGCGTGCTCGGCAGGTCCGCTTTGCCTCTTCGTTAGTGATGCTTCGCCTTTTCGTTAGTGATGCTTCGCAGTGCGCTGCCGAAAAAATGCCAGTGCGCTGCCGAAAAGATGCCGGGCTGCGGGAGGATCGGGTAAACAGTATCGCCCTGGTAGGGTGCTGCAGCGAGAGCCTGTCAGCACCCTGCTAGCGGGCGCGGGTTGCCCGCCTTCAATGCTTCTCTCCCTGATGCCACTCGCCGAGCACTTCGTCCGGAACCGTCCCCAATTCGAACGTGGCAATACGAAAGTGCATGTAGTCGAGTAGGCGGGTGAGTCTCTTCGACTCGCTTAATGCCTCCAGGAGTTCCTTTCGTTCTCCAGCGTCGAGCTGCAATGTCGCGGCGAGCTGAAAGGACAAGTGGGCGTCGAGTTCCGGGGGGAAGCGAACCTCGAAGCCGCCCAGGTCAAGCAAATGTCGGAATGCCGCAATCGCCTCCGTTTTCAAAAGCGGATCCACTTCTTCCGGGAGCTCATCCAAGAAAGCTACGCGCGCTAGAGGAAAGGGTGCGCAGGAGACCGTCTCCAACACTCGATAGCGGCGTTCGCCAACGCCAAGCAGTAGCGATCGCCCGTCCTCGAAGCGATGAATTACATCAGCGATACTGACCGTGCAGCCAATCTCCTCGATGCCCAGCACTGAAGCAGGGGAGGCCGCTATCGGGTTTCGAGCGGCGGAATCTCCCCGCGACTCGACTTCTGTTGTGCGTAAAGACACACCGAAAGCGCTCGCCCCTCTTGCGTCCTTCCTCTCCAAGCAGAGCGCGACCAACTCGCGGTAGTGGGGCTCGAAAATGTGCAGTGGAAGGAACTCTCCCGGCAACACCGCAACATTCAAAGGGAAAATAGGTATCGTAGCGTAAGCGGTCATGGGGTATGGCGGTTCAAACATTTCACGTCAGCAGGGCCATCTGGCGTCGATACGGCTGAGACGCTCCAGGCGAACGCACATTACAGCAGCGGGGAATGTCTAACCGAAACGCTGTTCGAAGTCGTCCATGAATTCAATCAGTGCCACGACCCCTTCGCGCGGGAAGGCGTTGTAAATGCTCGCTCGCATTCCGCCGACGCTGCGGTGGCCCTGTAGGCCGTCGAGACCTCGAGCCTGAGCCTCGACGAGGAACTTGTCCTCCAAGGCGTGATCGTGAATGCGAAACGTCACGTTCATCACCGATCGATCCGACGGATCGACGACGGAACGGTAAAAATCACTGCGATCGAGCCTCGCATAGAGGAGCGCGGCTTTTTCGTTGTTTCTCCGCTCCATCTCCTCGAGTCCTCCCAGTGCTTCAATCCATTGCAGCACCGCTCCGGTCACATAAATCGGGAAGGTGGGCGGTGTGTTGTAGAGCGAACCGTGGTTGGTGTAGGTGCGGTAGTCCAGCATGATGGGAAGCTGCTCCGGGCAGCGCTCGAGCAGGTCGCGCCGGATGATTACGATGGTGACTCCCGCCGGGCCAAGGTTCTTCTGCGCGCCTGCGTACACTAGACCGTAGCGTGACATTGCAAGTGGCTTATGGAGGAAGTCAGAAGAAGCATCGCAGATTAAGGGAGTGCCGTTAGCATCCGGTTCGTGTCGGAACTGCGAACCGACAATAGTGTTGTTGCTGGTAAAATGGAGGTAGGCGGAGCGGGGCGATAGGCGAAACTCCTTGGGAATCGAGCGGAAGCGTTCTGCTTCAGAGCTTGCAGCGACGGCGACCTCGCCAAACTTTTTCGCTTCTGCATATGCTTTCTCGGCCCAAGTGCCGGTTATGATATAATCGCCAACCATGCCTGGGAGAAGCAGGTTCATCGGCACCATCGAGAACTGGTTGGTCGCACCGCCCGTCGCGAACAAGACAGCGAAGGTATTGTCGAGCTGCAACAGTCGTCGCAAGCAGGCTTCCGCCTCGCCGATGATCGTCTCGAAGAGCGGCCCTCGATGGCTCATTTCCATCACCCCGAGGCCTGATCCCTCGTAGTTGACGAGGTTCTCTCGGACTTTCTCTACTACCGCTAGCGGCAGCACCGCGGGGCCGGCACTAAAGTTGTGGATTCGGTCTTTCATAAGTTGGCGGGTTCAATGTGAGTGAGGACCTTGCATGAGCGTAGTATACAGCTCTAGCCGTTCCTCCTAATCGATCAGGACACTCTTGTCACGTTGAAGACGTGAACAAACACCCTATACACGAGGTAACGGAGCGGCCCGCTAGCGATACTGCTTGAGCAGCTGCTTCAGGGATTCTCGAGTCTTCGGGTCTACGTGCTGGAGCATTTTATCTAACTCGCGAGGGTTTTGTTTGCCGGGCGTGCCGGTAAGCATCTGTTGCAGTAGGAGGTCTGCGAATTTTTGTAATTGCAGCGCCGGGTCGTTGGCCTGCTGGCGTTCGGCTGCCTCCAATTCGCGCTTCATTGCGGCTTCCTCACTGCTGCTCATCGCAGTGATATCCTCCGGATTATCCGCGGCATGCGTTCGGTCGATGGTGTCTTCTTCTGAGTGATTAATTATCAGAATGCGCGGACCGATCGCGCAATCGCGGTGACCTGTCGGACGTTCGTCCGCTTTCCCAATTATTCTTGTGCCACCGGCGTCGCACGTGGCGTTTGCCTTTAGCGTGCCGCAGGGAGAATAGCCCTTGAGCTTTATATTGGCGCTGGCGAACCGGGTTTTCGTGCCGTCTTCGCTGCACCACTTGATGATTCGGTTTCTATCTTGTGCGGGAGGATGTTCCTGCTCTCCGTCAAGACTCCACTGATCGGCGACGGCAGTTGCCGAGAGCACCAACAGCAGAAGAGGCGTAAGGATTAGGAGGAATCTCGATAAAGAGCCGCGCATACGGACTTTGTCGTCATGCAGTCCCCTTTCCCTTGAGTGTCCCAATCGCGCTCGATGGTTCTCAGAAAGGTCCAAAAATTGTTGTCCATCCGGGGCACCAGCAACGCAGACAGAAAATTCCTTATTCACCCGAAAATCTTCGTCCGCGGTTGGCGTATCGAACCGGCATAGAAGGTGCCGAGGCCGGCGCGGGAGGAGACACCCTCGGCACCGGTGGCCATAACAAGGTGTGGTAACGATTACCTTTTTACGTTAGTGTCCTGCGTCAGCACAGGCCAGGCATCACCGAAAGAGCGCGAATGGAAGAACAAGCGAAACCTCCCAAGATGGCAGAGGGTTGGGATAAGGACGCTTTTCCGACCTCGGCAAAGCCGGTCTTTCGCGGGTGGTTATTGCTGTCCTTATTGATAGGGACCCTTTGCTTTGTGACCTGGTATCTTTCCGAACATCCCGACGATGCTCAGCAAATTGGCCAGGACCAGCGTCGGGAGCGGGTTCGGGAGGATTTTCTTGCTGACGGCCAGGAACAAGACGACGGAACCATGGGACTTTCTACTGAAAATTAGCTCATTTGGGACTTCCTGCGGAGAGTACAGACAGGAGCTTGTTTTTATAGTAACGTGCTTGGCGTT
>JAGRAW010000392.1 GCA_020434415.1 Bdellovibrionales bacterium | reverse complement strand
TTTCTCTCAACTTCTCTTTCCCGAGCTTTCTGGTCGACTATCTCCGTGAAAACGAGTTGATTTATCATACAGCCGACATTTAGCAAACAAGACTTCCCGCTCCCATGCAACAATACCCTCGCCTCTCACGGTCTCTCCTTTTTAGAGAGCCTGTAGTTGCTATGCGCTGGGCTATGGATTCTCTATGTCGGTGTGGTGATATAGAAACCTCTTACATATACATCTCGGAAGTTTTCCAGACATCTCATGCGAACAAACAAACTGGGTAATGAAAAAAGCCCTTATCTCCTCCAACATCAGCACAATCCCGTTCACTGGCTTCCCTGGGGAGAGGAAGCATTCGCTTTGGCACGAGCGGAGCAGAAGCCGATATTTCTCTCGATCGGCTATTCGACCTGCTACTGGTGCCACGTCATGGAAAAAGACTCCTTCGAGCACCAAGATGTCGCTGACGTGCTGAATCGAGATTTCGTTCCGGTCAAACTCGACCGGGAAGAGCGTCCGGATATCGACAAGATCTACATGGATTTCCTGATCGCGATGAGCGGACACGGGGGCTGGCCGTTGAGCGCTTGGTTGACCCCGGACCTGAAGCCTTTTTATTGCGGCACGTACTTCCCCCGGCAGCAATTCATTCCCCTGCTCGAACGTATTGCCGTTATCTGGCGAGACGAACGCGATCGCGTGTTTGAATCTGCCGACGCGATTACGCACTCACTACAGCAGCAAGAAAGCGTTGCCGGCAGCGCTCCAATCTCCGCCTCGTTGCTCACTGCGGCTTATCGCCAATTGGGGCGTGTATTCGATCCGTCATACGGCGGCTTCGGAACCGCGCCGAAGTTTCCTCCAAGCATGAACCTGATGCTGCTCCTGCGGATCCACCGGCGAACCGGCGACCAAACAGCGCTCGAGATGGTCGAGCTAACGCTGGGGCGTATGGCTCGCGGCGGCATCTACGATCACCTGGGCGGCGGGTTCGCACGCTACTCCACGGACGCGAAGTGGCTTGTCCCTCATTTTGAAAAGATGCTCTACGACAACGCACTGCTCGCCCTCGCTTATCTCGAAGGCTATCAAGCGACAGGACGAACTCTCTATGCGTCGGTAGCTCGAGAAATTCTCGACTACGTGAGGCGGGAGATGACCGACCCCACCGGCGGCTTTCACTCCGCGGAGGACGCAGGTGAAGTCGGCAAGGAAGGTGAATACTATGTCTGGGCCGAGAACGAGCTGAAGGAACACCTTCCCGAGCAGGCGTTTGAGGAGCTTCGCCGAATGTATGGCATCACGAGGGAAGGAAACTTTGAAGGTGCGACGAACATTCTCGCGCTTCAAGACACAGCCTCTTGGACCGACAAGGAGGCATCGTTGGCGCTGGAAGCGAAAGAGATTCTGCTTGCAGTTCGACAACGTCGAACACGTCCTCACCGCGACGACAAGATTCTGGCCTCTTGGAACGGTTTGATGATTTCGGCGCTCTGTAAAGGGTTCCAGGTACTCGAAGACAGCGAGCTGCTCGCAAGCGCGGAGCAGGCAATGCGTTGCATTCTTGACCGTATGGTCGACGGCGAACGCCTATTACATCGGTACCGTGACGGTGAGGCTGCAATTCCGGGATTCCTCGAGGATTACGCGTATGTCATCCAGGCGCTTTTGGACTTGTACGAATCGACCTTCGCTACAGACTATCTCACTACCGCTCGCTCGTTTCAGACTATCTTGGATTCTCAGTTTTGGGATACCGCGGACGGAGGATATTTCTTCTCCGCAGCCGGAGATCCGTCAGTACTCATTCGGAAGAAAGACATTACGGACGGGGCGACACCTTCAGGAAACGGGATCGCTGCTCGAAACCTGTTGCGTTTGTGGCACTTGACCTATGACGAGCGCTACGAACAACGTGCTCTCGCGATTTTCCAGGCAGCGGCAAGCGCGCTCCAGCAGTACCCGTCCGCACTTGGTTCAACACTTCTCGCCATCGATTTCTACCTTGATCGCGCGAAAGAAGTGGCCATAGTCGGAAGTCCCGACTCCTCGGAGGTCAAGCAACTGCTGCAAAGCCTCCGGCGCGGCTTTTTCCCAAATCTCGTGGTCGCGCTCGGCGAAGCTTCTACTTCGGCAGAAACCGTTCCGCTACTTGAGGGCAAGACCGGTACGACGGACAGAGCGCAGTTCTATGTGTGCGAGAAGCGCATGTGCAAGGAGCCCACAATCGACCCTTCCAAGGCGCTTGAGCTCTGCAAACCGGTCGACACCTACACGCTCACGACTTAGCAGGCGCATCACCGCGTCCATCACCACATAGCGATCTCCCTCACCCGTTAGCATCGCCTCATGAGCCGCATCATGGGCGAACTTATCGGACGCTCTATGATGGACTGGTAGCCTGTTGTGAGTAACAGTCGCCTGAGTGCCCGTCATCGCTTATGCATGTTCCTTTGTTAATCGCCCTGCTCTCGCTGTGCTTCCGCATATTCGGTGGCGCGATGTTTTTGCCGGATAGTGCTCGAGCAGAATCCGATCAACCGCTCCTACTGGTGCTTAACAATCGTGTGCAGGAAAGCACGGCCTCAGCGGATGAAATCAATCCGCTCGAGGGCGCACGGGGCAACTTTTGGGGAGCCGAGGAACAGGCCCGAATGATCGAGAACCGGCGTCGCGAAGTTGAGCAGCGTAGACGCTGGGAGTGGCAGCAGGAGCGACTCCGCGACCGTCAAATGGAGAAGGAGCGTAGTCGGGAGCGGGCTCAGCGGCAATCGCGATAACTGCCCTATGTGAGCTTTCGATGAGCGCAGAGCGGCGTTGCGACACCTTTTTGCAGCTACCGTCGGCTCCGACGCAGAAAAACCGCTGGAATTTGCCTACCTTAGAAAATCCTCGGCGCGCCTCACGCGATTGAAGCCGCCCGGGCTAGCAGTTCCCCGAAATGAAACCGCTCTAAAGGGTTCCCACCTCGAAGCCGAAATCTTGATACAGGTCAACACTGCCCCGCTACTAGGGGTGTCGAAATGGGTCAAGATCTATGGCTTTCAAAGTCTTACTTGTCGAAGATGACCGAACTACCGCCTTTATGTTGAAGCGACTGCTTGACGCTGAAGGCTTCGAGGTGGTGCTAGTTGAAGATGGTGAAGCAGCATTCAAACTTCTCGACCTGCAAAATCATTTCGATCTGTTGATCGTGGACTATCAACTGCCCCGCCTGAACGGCAGGGAACTGATCACAAGACTTCAATCCTCACCCTCGGCACAGGTTCCGACAATAATGATTTCAGGAGTGATCAAGCTTTCCGAGATCGCCGATTTGCTCCAGAAGGGGATCGACCGCTTCTTACCTAAGCCGATTGAGCAGCGGGCACTTGTGAACTATGCAAAGCTGCTCGTTGGCTGTCCACCGAGCATCGAAGAACTACTCCAAGCGCACGACAACCTGCGGATCTAATGTCCTGCCGAACTGTTGGAGAGTGGTCGCCCGTGGCGGTTTTTCGGAGCAGCATCCGGACCTGATTCACCGAGCACAACCTTTCCCGCGCACCGCTTCTGGCGACAAAGCAAGTGGTCGGCCGGGTGTAGGCACTGATAGGCATAAGGTCCGCAAAGTCGCTCGTACTCGGGCAACAGCCCCCGAACCTGTTCAGAAAAAGCTCGATGTAGGTAGCGATTGCACCCGAAGGGTGGCGGGAGCTGCAGCGCTACACAATCTGATGCCTGACTACAGTGATCATTAGCGAGCAGCGCTCGGATAGTAGTGGTGAGCGTCTCACAACTCGGCTGCTGAGCACCGACAGATGACGGCAGTAGAATGAACGGCAAAGTACAAGAAATGAAGACGTAAAGAAAATGGTGACAGAGACGAATATTCCTGATTTTGCTTTCAACGAAATTAGGAATATTCGTCTCTGTCACCATTT